>NZ_JBSGDY010000071.1:0-9305 GCF_053602615.1 Micromonospora sp. NPDC004336 | reverse complement strand
CACTCCTCGCGCTCACGATGCCACCCCCGCCGTGCGGTAGCCCGCGCCGACCACCGTCTCGATCAACGGCGGGTCGCCCAGCTTCTTGCGCAGCGTCATCACCGTCACCCGGACGATCGTGGTGAACGGGTCGGTGTTGGCGTCCCAGACCCGTTCCAGCAGCTCCTCGCTGGAGACCACCGCGCCGCGCGCCTTGAGCAGCTCGCAGAGCACGCCGAACTCCTTGTTGGTCAGGTCGACCGGCTGCCCGCCCCGGGTGGCGACCCGGCGCGCCGGGTCGAGCACCAGGTCGGCGAGCTCCAGCACCGGCGGCGCGGCCGGGGTGGCCCGGCGGCCGAGCGCCTGCACCCGGGCGACCAGCTCGTCGAAGGCGAACGGCTTCGGCAGGTAGTCGTCCGCGCCGAGCTGCAAGCCCTCGACCCGGTCGGCGACCGTGCCGCTGGCGGTCAGCATCAACACCCGGGTGAGCGTGCCGGAGGCGGCCAGCTCCGCGCAGATCTGGTCGCCGTGCACGCCCGGCAGGTCCCGGTCCAGCACCACCACGTCGTAGCGGGTGACGAACGCCATCTCGTGGCCGCTGTCGCCGTCGTAGGCGACGTCCACCGCCATGCCCCGCTTGCGCAACCCCCGCGCGATCGCGTCGGCGAGATTGCGCTCGTCCTCGACCACCAGTACCCGCATCCCGGCCTCCTCGCGCCCCGACCACCCGACAACCTAGTGCCGGCCGCCAACCCGGGCCGCACCCGCCGTCCGCGCCGGCCACCGTTGCAGAAAAGCTTCGTCGTACGCGATGCTTCCGGCAGCAACCTTCGCAACGGACGGGGAGACGCATGACCCACGCGGCGCCGACGGCCGACCGGGACGTCGCCTACCGGGGCTTCCGTCTCCCCGACGACGCGGACCGGGGGGTCCTGGCCGGGCTGCGCGCCGGCCCCCGCGGCCTCGAACTGGCCGACCCGGTCGACCGGCTCGACCACACCGACGCCGAGGGCCGCACCCGCCGGTACGTCGCGGGCAGCTGGACCTCCCCGCCCGTGCCGGCGGGCTTCGCCGTGCGCGACATCGTGCCCTCGTGGACGGGCCTGACCCCGGGCGGCTGCTGGCTGCGGGTGCAGCTGCGCGGCTGGCACGCCGACGCACCGGCCACCGGATGGTACGTCCTCGGCGACTGGGCCGCCGCCGACGACGACTTCCGCCGTACCTCGCTGCCGGGGCAGCGCGACGCCGACGCCCGGGTGGACACGGACACCCTCGTCGTGACGGGCGCGACCGTCACCGGTTGGCAGGTCCGGGTGACCCTGCTCCGGCCGGCCGACGCCGACGACGGCACGACGCCGGTGCTGCGTACGGTCGGGGCGGTCGCCTCCGGCGCGCGGCCGGCGGCGGACGACCGGCCCGCGGCCGAGGGACCACCGCCCGGGGCGACCCCACGCGGCGCGGACACCCGGGCCGGCACGGGCGCGGCGGCGCCGGCGGGAGTCGCCGCCACGACGCCGGCCGCCTGGGGCACGGTGCTGGACGTGCCCCGCTACTCGCAGCGGCTGCACGCCGGCGCGCACCCGCAGTGGGGCGGCGGCGGGGACTCCTGGTGCAGCCCCACCTGCACGTCGATGGTGCTCGCCTTCTGGGGCGCCGCCCCCGCCCCGGACCGGTACGCCTGGGTGACCCCGGTCGGCCCCCGCCCGGTCGTGGTGCACGCCGCCCGGCACTGCTACGACCACGCCTACGCCGGGGCCGGCAACTGGCCGTTCAACACCGCGTACGCCGGACTGCACGGCGTGGACGCGTTCGTCACCCGGCTGCGCTCGCTGACCGAGGCGGAGTCGTTCGTGGCCGCCGGTCTCCCGCTGATCGTCTCCGCCGCGTTCACCGCCGGCCAGGTGCCGGGGCTCGACTACGACACCGCCGGACACCTGATGGTGCTGGTGGGCTTCACCGACACCGGCGCGCCGGTGCTCAACGACCCGTACGCCCCGGACGACGAGGCGGTGCGCCGCACCGTCGACCGGGACCGGTTCGAGGCCGCCTGGCAGGGCGGCAGCGGCGGGGTGGCGTACGTGCTCCGGCCGCCCGGCGTGCCGCTGCCCCCGGCGCCGGCACAGCCCAACTGGTGACCCGGCGGCGCGGGCGGGCGACGGAACGGCGTGCGGGGGCCTCAACCGCCGAACCGCCAGACGCCGATGTCGCCGCTGCGCAGCCGGCACAGCACGGCGTCCGTGCCGCCCCGACACTCCCCGGAGGCGTCCCGCAGCACGTCGACCACCCGGGCGCGACCGGCCGCGACGTCCAGCTCGCCGACCACCAGCCCGCCGCCGGACACGGCCGGCCGCACGGCGAGCAGCCGGTCGCCGTCGTGCCACGGCATGAGCTGCCACGCGCCCAGGTCGGCGACCTGCCGACCGGTCGCCGCGTCGAGCACGACGAACCGCTCCCCCGCCGGCCCGGAGCCGAGCGCGAGCAGCCGCCCGGCCCGCCCGGCGAGCACCCCCATCCACCCGTCGGCGGTCCAGCGGACCGCCCCGGTGGCCGGGTCGAGCACGCGGAACCCCCCGGGCTCCGCGCCGACGCAGAGCAGCCCGCCGCACTCGCTCACGTGGTCGACGGGGGGCAGGCGCACCTGCCAGCGCGGCCGGAGCCCGTCCAGCCCGTAGGCGCTGAGCACGCCGGCCCGGGGCCGCACGAGCAGCAGCAGGTCGTCGGTGACCACCACCTGGCCGAACGCGGGCTGACCTTCCGGGCGCAGGTCGGCGGTGTGCAGCACGTCGCCCGAGCGGGGGTCGCGCACCTGCGTCGCGCCGTCGGCGGCGACCAGCACGACCCGCTCGACCCGGCCGTCGCGGACGCCGAGGTGCAGCCCCTCCGGCGACGTCGGCACCGACCAGAGCGCCCGCCCCGAGGCCGGATCCACCGACCGCACGGAGTCGGCGGTCTGCACCAGCAGCAGCCCGGCCGCGCCCGACGGGTAGCCGGGCTGCCGCCAGCGTTCCCGGCCGGTGGCGAGGTCGAGGGCGATCGTCTCGCCGAAACCCTGCTCCCCGGTGGCGGAGAAGAGCGTCACCCCGCCCGTGGACCGCACCTGCCAGAGCCGTCCCGGCGCCACGACGGCGGCGCGCCACAGCGGAGCCGGCGCCCGGTCGCCGGTGGGCGCCCGCTCGGGTAGCGCGTACGCGCGCACCTCGGCGGCGCCCTCGGGCGCCCCCTCCGCCGGGTCGACCACGAAGACGTGCCCGGCGTCGAGGAACGCCTGGGACCCGACGCGGCCCGGCACGACGACCGAGACCCGCTCCCGCACCGGCGCGGCCCCCGCCACGGTGGCCACGAGCAACGCGAGCACCAGCGCCACCCGCAGCGGCCGCCCGACGGCGCGGGGCGGGCGGGGCAGCGACGCCGCGCCGTCCGGCTCGTCGCGCAGCTCGCCGAGGTCGATGACCGTCACGTGCCGTCCTCCCCGTCGCGCCCGCGCCCGGACCGGCAAACCGGCCGGGAACGCACCGGCTGCGGCAAAAGCGACGCATCCGCGCCTGTACGATGGCGCGTCGTGGCCGTGCCGGTGGTAGATACCTCGCTGAACTCCGTCTCCGAGTCCGTGGCGGCAGAGCCGTCGCGGCGCCCCCGGTGGAGGCCGGCCCGCGCCGACGTACTGGCCATCGGAGCCTATGTCCTGCTCGGCGTTCTCGTGTGCCTGAACTACTGGGTGGACGTGCAGAACCGGGTGTCGTCGCACCTGCCCACCGACCACAGCTGGTTCGAGTGGCTCTTCTCGCACGGCGCGTACTCGGTGCGGCACCTGGAGAACCCGCTGTTCACCGAGCGGCAGAACGCCCCGGACGGGGTGAACATGATGGCGAACACCTCGCTGCTCGGGGTGACGCTGCCGCTGGCGCCGCTGACCATGCTCCTCGGCCCGCAGGTCGTGTACGCGCTCTACCTGGGCGCCGCGCTGGCCGCCACCGCCGGCACGTCGTACTGGGTGCTGTCGCGGCACGTGGTGCGCTCCCGCGCGGGGGCCTTCGTCGGCGGCGCGTTCCTCGGCTTCGCGCCCGGCATCGTGCACCACGCCAACGGCCAGCCCAACTTCGTCTCGAACTTCCTGCTGCCGCTGATCGTGCTGCGGGTGTTCCGGCTCGGCGAGGCCGGCCGGTGGCGGCGCAACGGCGTCGTGCTCGGGCTGCTGGTGGCGTACCAGATCTTCATCAACGAGGAGATGCTGCTGCTGACCGCGCTGGCCTGCCTGGTCGCCGTGGTCGCGTACGCCGTCATGCGCCCGGCGCGGACGCGCGCGGTGGCGGGCACCTTCGCCGCCGCCCTCGGCGTCGGCGGCGGGCTGGCCCTGCTGCTGACCGCCTACCCGATCTGGTTCCAGTTCAACGGCCCGCAGGCCTACCGGGGCCTGCAGGGCGGCGTCTTCCACAGCTGGGGCGAGGACCTGGCGGCCTTCGTCACCTTCGCCCGCGACACCCTCGTCGGCGACGAGGCCGTGGAGAGGACCATCGGGCTCACCGAGCAGAACACCTGGTTCGGCTGGCCGCTGGTGCTGCTGTCGGTGGTGGCGCTGGCGCTGCTGGTCCGCCGCTCGCTCACCGCCCGGATCCTCGCCGTGCTGGTGGTGGTCTTCACGGTGGGCTCGATCGGCCCGAAGGTGCGCCTCAACGGCGTGGAGACCGAGACCGACGGCCCGTGGGCGTACATCCCGGACGACGTGCCGCTGCTCGAGATGATGATGCCCACCCGGCTGGCCCTCGTGGTGACCGCGGCCCTCGGCGTGCTGCTCGCCCTGGCCTGGGACGCGGTGGCCCGCTTCGGCCGCGCGACCGCGCCGGCCCCCCGCTCCGGCGACGACGACGCCGCCGACGCCGCCGGGCCGCGCCGGCGCTGGCTGCGTCCGGTCGGGTACGCGGCCGTCGCGCTCGCCGTCCTGCCGCTCGTCCCGCGCCCGCTGCCGGCGCAGCCAGTGGAGCCCCCGCCGCGCTTCGTCACCGCCGGCGGCTGGCGCCCGTACGTGCCGGAGGGCCGGACCCTGGTGCCGGTGCCGATCCCGAGCAACGTGCACGGCCTGTCCACGCTGCGCTGGAGCGCCCTGACGCAGCACGCGTTCCCGATCCCCGGCGGCTACTTCATCGGCCCGAACGAGCTGGGCGAGGGGGTCTTCGGCGCCCCGAACCGGCCGACCAGCAGCCTGATCTACCGCACGATGGACGCGGGCGAGGTGCCTGCGCTCACCGAGGAGAACCGTCGCCAGGCGGTCGAGGACCTGCGCTTCTGGCGGGCGTCCGTGGTCGTCCTCGGCGCGCACCCGCGCGAGGCGGTCCTCCGCGAGCTGGTGACCGGGCTGATCGGCCCGCCGCAGCGCGTCGACGACGTCTGGCTCTGGGACGTCCGTCCCCTGGTCGGCTGACCCGTCACCCGACCAGCGGGCGCACGTCCCAGACGTGGGCGCCGGCGACCTCGCGGCCGGGGCCGAGGAGCGCGTCGACCGTACGCCGCACCGGGTCGCCGTGGTGCAGTCCACCCTGGACCACCACGGCGGCGCGCCAGTGCCGCAGGTCCTCCACCGCCTGGCGGCGGTCGGCGTCGGTGACCGCCGGCACCTCGCCGGTCTCGGCCACCCGGCGCAGCAGCGCGGCCGTGGGCCGGTCCGGCGCGCCCCACCGGGCGGTCGGGTCGTCGGCGGCCCGGGGCCCGATGAAGTAGCCGCCCGGCGTGGGAAACGCCAGCCCGGTGCGCGCCGACCAGAGCATCGCCGGGCTGATCCCGGCGCCGGTCACCGGCGGCACCGGCACCAGCGTCCGCCCCGGCGCGACGTACTCCCGCCAGCCGCCCTCGGCCACGAACGCCGGCACCGGCCGGGCCGGCACCGTCCGGATCGGCGTGGGGAACAGCGGCAGCAGCGCGGCGGCCACCGCCCCGCCCCAGAGCAACCGCACCGGCGCCCCGCCGGCCGTCCTCCCCGCCTCCGCGCCGGTGCCCGTCGCCACCGTTGCCGGCGCGCCCCCGACGGCGGTCGACGCCTCCGTTCCCGGCGCGCCCCCGACGGCGGCCGTCATCGCCGGTCCCGACGCGCCCCCGGCGGCGCGGAGCCGGTCCAGGGAGAGGGCGAGCAGGATGCCCAGCACCGGCACGCAGACCAGCGGGAAGCGCGCCGGCACCGCGAGGTCGAGCAGCGGCAGCTCGGCGACCAGCCGGTACGGCCCGGGAATGCCGGTGGGCGTGCCGTCCAGGCGCACCTGCCCGCCCAGCGAGAGCAGCGCGAACAGCACCCCGCAGACGGCAAGCGCGCGGACCAACGGCCGACGCCACAGCCAGATCACGATCACCACGGAGAGCACCAGCAGCCCCGGCCCGAAGAACGAGTTCTCCTCGGTCGGGTTCGGCGCCAGCAGGCCGGGCAGGTGGTCGTCGCCGAGCACGGTCTGCCGGGCCGACGCGGTGAACGACGCGGCGTCGAGCTGGTAGCCGTACGCGTGGAACGGCATCCCCCGGTAGTGGCCCGGGCCGAAGAACTGGAACCACAGCGGGTACGCCAGCAGCGGCAGCGACACCGCCACCCCGATCCCGAGCCGGGCGAGCAGCGCCGGCCCCAGCCGACGGGCCGCCGTCCGGTCGGCCGCCGCGTACGCGAGCGCGAACGTCCCGGCGGCCAGCACCAGGAACACCAGCACCTCCTCGCCGAGGAAGACCTGGTACGCCACCAGCAGCCCGAGCAGCGTCCCGTGCCGCCACACCCGGCGCGGATCCGGGTGGAACACCAGCGCCAGGATCGCCGGCACCAGGAACTGCGCCGCCATGTGCAGGTGCGCGCCGGCCTGCGCGACCATGCCGGGGGCGAAGCCGCAGAACAGCCCGCCGACGGCCGCCGCCAGCCGGGAGTCGACCAGCCGGCGGCGCAGCAGCACGTACCAGGCGGTCGCCGTGCCGGCGAGGCAGCCGACCACGGCCACCAGGAACGCGACCTGCGAGCCGAACAGCAGGGTGACCGGGGTCAGCGGCACGCCCAGGCCGAGCACCGAGGTGTTGGCCATCAGGTTGACCCCGTCCGGGGCGTTCAGCGCGGAGCTGTGCAGCGGGTTCTCCAGCGCCGTCACCGCCCGGGCGGCGCGGGCCAGCATCCACTCGAAGAGGATCTGGTCGCCCGCCTGGTGGAACAGCCGCCCCGGCCGCCCCCACTGGCCGACGGTCAGCAGCACCGCGAGGGCGAGATAGCCGGCGACGACCAGCGCGTCGGCGGCGGGCACCGGCCGCCGGCGCGGGCGCCGGTCGGGTGCCGCGTCGACGGTGCCGGGCGCCGTCGGGGCCGCCATCAGGCTCGCTGGTCGGTCAACGCCCGGACGTCCCACACCCAGACGTCCAGCTCGCGGCGGCCGGGGCCGACCAGCTGCTCGACGGTGCGCCGCAGCGGCTCGGCGTGGTGCTGGTCGACCGGGAGCACGAGGATCGCCGCCCGCCAGTGCCGCAGCTCGTCGAGCGACCGGCGGCGCTGGCGGTCGTCCAGTTTGGGGATACGGCCGGTCGAGGCGACCTCCTCCAGCAACTTCCCCACCCCGCTGGGCCGGCCACCGAAGCGGCCGGGGTCACCGGTGTTGCCGTTGCGCGGGGCCAGGAAGTAGCCGCCGGGAATCTTGAAGTCGAGGTTGGTGGAGGCGGCCCAGCGCATGCCGTGCGTGTGACCCATGTTCGGCACCGGGATCGGCACCAGGGTCTGGTCGGGCCCGACGTAGCCGCGCCACCGGTCGGCGGTGATGAAGTCCGGCACCGGCGGGCGGGAGGTCACCTTCAGCGGCATCGGCGCGATCGGCAGCAGCGCGAGGACGAGCCCGGCGGCGGTGAGCGTACGCAGCGTCCGGGGCTCGACCGGCAGCGCCCGCGACCGCTCGACGGCCAGCGCCAGCAGGATGCCGATCACCACGCTGGTGATGAGGCCGAACCGGGTCGGCACCACCGCGTCGAGCAGCGGCAGCCGGACCAGCCACTCCCACGGCCCGGTGATCAGCTCCCGGTCCCACCAGGACACCCGCTCGCCGAGGGAGAGCACGGCGAAGAACACCCCGGTCACGGCGAGCGCCCGGACCAGCAGCTCCCGCCGCAGCCACGCCACGATGCCGACGGCGATCAGCGAGAGGCTCCAGCCGAAGAAGGCGTTCTCCTCGGAGTAGTTCGGCGCGAGGTTGATGTTCGCCCGCTGGTTGCCGCCGATCGTCGGCGAGCCGGGGGCGAAGAAGGCCGCGATGTCGTTGCCGTAGTCGCGTACCGCGTCGCTCAGCCCGTGGTACGCCATCGGCCCGGCGAACTGGACGTAGAGCGGGTACGCCAGCAGCGACCCGGCGACCACGGTGCAGATCGCCAGGGCCTTCGCCAGCGGCCGCCACGCCGCCGACCAGAGCGCCGGCCGCTGGGCGAGCACGGCGAGCAGGAACACCCCGCAGGCGAGCGCGGTGAAGAGCAGGATCTCCTCGTTGATGAACGCCTGGACGGTCACCAGCAGGGCGAGCACCAGCCCGTCCCGCCAGGGCCGCCGGGACCGGGTGATGACCAGCACCCGCCAGACGATGAACGGCAGCAGGAACTGCGAAATGATGTTGGGATGCCAGTTGGCGTGCGACAGCATCGCCGGCGAGAACCCGCAGAACCAGCCGCCGACCGCCGCCGCCAGCGGGCTGCGCACGACGTGCCGGGAGAGCACGAAGTACCAGGCCGAGGCGGTGCCGGCGAGCGCGAGCGTGACCAGCACCACGAAGGTCACGGCCGGGCCGAAGAGCAGGGTCACCGGCACCATCGGGATGCCCAGCGCGAGGATGGCCGTGTTGGCCATCAGGTTGACCCCGTCGGGATAGTTGAACTGCTCGGTGAAGAACGGAAACTCGCCGTGCAGCACGACGCGTACCGAGTGGGCGAGGAAGAACTGCACCTGGGCCGGGTCGCTGCTGTAGAGCGAGGCCACCCGGCCCGCCGGGTCCACCCAGATCTGGCTGGTCACCCAGACGGCGGCCAGCAGGAACAGGCCGAAGACCACCAGGTCGGTCCGCCGCCGGGCCCAGCGCCGCGGCCTGGCGCCCTCGGCCCCGCCCTCGCCCTTCGACGACGTCCCGCCGCCGGCCGTGGCCCCTGCGGCATCGCCCCCGGTGACGTCGCCCGCCGGGGGCGCGGCCGCCTCGGCCTCCGTGACGCCACCCGCCGCCGACGTGGTGTGCCCCGTCGGCGACGTCGCCTGACCCGCCGGGGGCGGGCGGCCGGGTGTTCCGCGACCTGACCCGGCTCTCGGCCGCGCGGATCCCCACGGTCAGCGTGGTCTTCGGCAACGCCACCGCCGG
>NZ_JBSGDY010000070.1:0-29289 GCF_053602615.1 Micromonospora sp. NPDC004336 | reverse complement strand
AAACGCTCGACCAGTGCGTGGACCAGACCCCGGCGGGTCTGCCGGGAGCCTGGCTCCCCGGTCATCGTCGCGGCCACGACGCCGAGCCTACCGGCTGGGGGCATCCCGCACGGGTAGCAACGGCGAGCGACCCGCCCGGGTGTGCGCCTGTGGACAGAGCGTAACGAGTCGGGGCGGCGCCATGGGGCGGTTCGCCGGTTCCGTCGACGGGACGCGGCTGCCCGGCCGCCGAGGGTTTCCCACAGGATTTGCGTGAAACTGCGCGCGAAAGCGGGTATTAGCTCGTGATGCCGCAGCGTGACCGCACCTTGTGCAGTTCTTCACAACCAGTCCCACTGACTGGCGACGCCACCCGGTTTACGCTGAGGCCAATCCCAGGTTTCCACGAAGGGCGACGCACCGCGCCGTTAAGGACGCACAGCGCCGTCAAGACTCGTGCATCCCATAGATCGGTCAGCGTCGACCACCAAGGAGATGTGTCATGGTTGCTCCGGCTACCGTTCGGGGTATCGATCAGGCCCCGACGTCCCACCCCAAACTGCTCGCCTGGGTCCGTGAGGTCGCTGAACTGACCACCCCCGACCGCGTCGTCTGGGTGGACGGGTCCGACGAGGAGTGGCGTCGCCTCACCGATGAGCTGGTCGAGGCCGGCACCCTGATCCGGCTCAACCCGGAGAAGAAGCCCAACTCGTTCTACGCGCGCACCGACCCGACGGACGTCGCCCGGGTCGAGGAGCGCACCTTCATCTGCTCCGTCGACGAGGCGGACGCCGGCCCCACCAACAACTGGATGGCGCCGGCCGAGATGAAGCGGACGATGACGGAGCTGTACCGCGGCAGCATGCGCGGCCGCACCATGTACGTCATCCCGTTCTGCATGGGCCCGGTCGAGGCCGAGAGCCCCATGTTCGGTGTCGAGATCACCGACAGCCCGTACGTGGTCGCCTCGATGCGCATCATGACCCGGATGGGCGCGAAGGTCCTCGAGGCCATGGGCGACGACGCGGACTTCGTCCACGCGCTGCACTCCATCGGCGCCCCGCTCGCCGCCGGCCAGCAGGACGTGGCCTGGCCGTGCAACGAGACCAAGTACATCTCGCACTTCCCGGAGACCCGGGAGATCTGGTCCTTCGGCTCCGGCTACGGCGGCAACTCGCTGCTGGGCAAGAAGTGCTACTCGCTGCGGATCGCCAGCGTGATGGGCCGCGACGAGGGCTGGCTCGCCGAGCACATGCTGATCCTCAAGATCACCTCGCCGGAGGGCAAGGTCTACCACATCGCCGGCGCGTTCCCGTCCGCCTGCGGCAAGACCAACCTCGCCATGCTGGAGCCGACCGTCCCGGGCTGGAAGGTCGAGACCATCGGCGACGACATCGCCTGGATGCGCTTCGGCCCCGACGGCCGCCTCTACGCGGTGAACCCCGAGTACGGCCTCTTCGGCGTCGCGCCCGGCACCGACTGGAAGACCAACGCCAACGCCATGCGGACGCTGGACCGCGGCAACTCCATCTTCACCAACGTGGCCCTGACCGACGACGGGGACATCTGGTGGGAGGGCATGGGCGAGCCGCCGGCCCATCTGATCGACTGGAAGGGCAACGACTGGACGCCGGAGAGCGACAGCCTCTCCTCGCACGCGAACAGCCGGTTCTGCACCCCGATCACGCAGTGCCCGATCCTGGCGGAGGACTACTACGACCCGAACGGCGTGCCGATCGACGCGATCCTGTTCGGTGGCCGTCGCCGGGACACCATCCCGCTGGTCACCGAGGCCCGCGACTGGGTGCACGGCGTCTACATGGGCGCGACGCTCTCCTCGGAGACCACCGCCGCCGCCTCCGGCGCGGTCGGCGTCGTCCGGCGCGACCCGATGGCGATGCTGCCGTTCATCGGCTACCACGCCGGTGACTACTTCCGGCACTGGATCGAGATGGGCAAGGGCGCCGACGGCGACGAGTCCAAGCTGCCGAAGATCTACTACGTCAACTGGTTCCGCAAGGACCCGGAGGGCAGCTTCCTCTGGCCCGGCTTCGGCGAGAACTCCCGCGTGCTCAAGTGGATCATCGAGCGGATCGAGGGGCGCGCCGAGGCGGTGGAGACCCCGATCGGCATGGTCCCGGCCCAGGACGCGCTCGACGTCGACGGCCTCGACATGACCCCGGAGGACGTCCGGATCGCGCTCAAGGTCGACCCGGAGGAGTGGCGCAAGGAGCTCCCGCTGGTCACCGAGTGGTTCGAGAAGTTCGGCGACAAGCTGCCGGGCGTGCTCTGGGCCGAGCTGGACGCGCTGCGCGCCCGGCTCGACGCGGAGCCGCAGCGCTGAGGACAGGTGTGACCGACGCCCGCAACGGGCATCATCGGATCCCATGAGGACGGCCGCCGAGACCCAGGTCCGGCGGCCGTCCGCCGTCCGGGCGCTGACCACGCTGCTCGCGCTGACCGCGGCGGCCACCGTCGTGGTCGAGCTGCTCAACTGGTGGTACGCCCCGGAGCAGGGCTTCGGGCTGGCCGTACGCACCGGCTGGGCCATGCTCCGGTCGCTCGGCTTCCTGCTGCTCATCGGGCACGTCCGTCGCGGCCGGACGGTGGCCCGACCGTTCGGGCTGATCCTCGCGGTGACGACCGTGTTCGCCGTCGGGCGGCTGATCGTGCCCCGGCAGGGGGTGCCGCCGCTGCCCGGGCTGCTCGGGTTCGCCCTGCTCACCGCGCTCTGCGTGGCCGTGGTCTGGCTGCTCTACCGCTCGCCCGCGGTCTCCGGGCACCTGGTGCGCCACCGGCCCCGCCTGGTCATCGACCGGCAGGGCATCTCCTGGCGGGAGGCTCCGCCCCGCCGGCCGGAGGTCAGCGGCTGGCTGCTCACCAGCCGGGTCGCCGCGTTCACGTACAGCCCGCTGATGCTGGTCCCGGCCCTGGTCGCCGGGGCGGCCGTGCTGGACGACCGGCTGACCGCCGTGCCCGCCGTGCTGTTCTGGTTCGCGGCCGGCATCGCCACCAGCTACGCGGTGCTCTTCTGCACCGCGTTCCTGATGCGCGGCAGGCACTGGGCGCGCACACTGCTGCTGGTCGTCACCGCCGTCGTGCTCGCCGTCGACCTGCCGCTGTGCTGGTGGCTGCTCGGCGCCGACGGCCTGATCCGTGACGGCGCTCCGCTGGTGGCCGCCGCCGCGCTGACGCTCTACGGCCTCCGGCGCGCCACCCGCGCCGAACGATCCGCCGGGCCGGCATAGGGGCGCGTCCGTCTCTGGCGCCCCGCCCGCGCCGATCGACCGCCGGGCCGGCATAGGGGCGCGTCCTTCTCTGGCGCGCCGCCCGCGGGGATCGGCTGTCGGGGTCGGCGTAGGGCACCTCCACGCTGTCGAGCTGCCCCGTCCGTGAGACCGCTCCCGCCCCCGGTTCCCAGCGGCTGCCCCGCCGCGCCCACCAACCGCCACCTGGCCCTCGCCCAGAGCGGCCTCTTGCCGATCTTGGCAGGAAAATGCCCCCTGAGGGGCCCGTACCTACCAAGATCTCTTGCACTCGCCGCTTCGCCGCTTCGCCGCGTTGCCGGGTTGCCGCTCGCCGCGTTGCCGGATTGCCGTGCCGCCGCGTTACCGCATCGTCGGTGGTGCCGTGGTGCCGTGGTGCCGTGGTGCCGTGGTGCCGTGTCGGCGCGTGCCGGCGTCGTGGCGGTTCCGGGAGTTCCGCCGACGTGCCGGGCGGGTTTCGTCGCGCCGGGCGTCTCCGGCGGCAGGATGGCCGCAGGGAGCCGGACCGGCGGTGGGAGGCGACGCGTGGGCGACGAATCCGTGGGGGACGAGTTCGACGTGGTGGTGGTCGGGGCCGGACCGGCGGGGTCGGCCGCGGCGCTGGCGGCCCGGCGGGCGGGGGCGAGCGTACTGCTGCTGGACCGGTCCGATTTTCCCCGGGACAAGGCGTGCGGGGACGGCGTCGCCGCGCACGCGCTGGACGTACTGGACGAGCTGGGGGTGCCCGACGCGGTGGCCGGGTACGCGCCTCTGCCGGCGCTCCGGCTGGTCGGCCCGGGCGGCGGCACCGTGGCGCGGGCGCTGCCGCGGCCCGCGTACACCGTGCCCCGGAAGGTCTTCGACGCCCGGCTGGTGGCGGCGGCGGTCGCGGCCGGCGCGCGGCTGCGCCGGCACGCGGTGCGGCACGTCGAGGTCCGGCCCGACCGGGTGGTGCTCGACGGCGGGCTGGCGGCGCGGGCGGTGGTCGGCGCGGACGGCGCCGGGTCGGTCGTCCGGCGGGCGCTCGGGCACCGTCCGAATCCGGACCGCCACCTGGCGCTCGCCATCCGGGGGTACGCGCCCGCGCTGCCCGGCCCGCCCGAGCAGCTCATCGTCACCTCGGCGCCGCGCTGGCCGGCGTACGCCTGGTCGTTTCCGATCGGCGACGGCCGGGCGAACGTGGGGTACGGGGAGGTGCTGCGGGGCGAGCCGCTGAGCCGGACGCACCTGGTGGAGCGACTCGGCGCGCTGCTGCCGGGCACGGATCCCGCCGCGGTGACGGACCTGCGGGCCCACCATCTGCCGCTGTCGACGCACCGGCCCCCGCCCGGGCGCGACCGGGTGGTGCTGGCCGGCGACGCGCTCTCGCTGATCAATCCGTTCACGGGCGAGGGCATCTTCTACGCCCTGCTCTCCGGCGCGCTCGCCGGCGCGGCGGCGGCCGGCTCGCCCGAGCGGGCCGCCCGGCGGTACGCGGCGGCGCTGCGGGGCCGGCTCGGCGGCCACCTGCGGCACAGCTCGTTCGCGGCGTGGCTGGCCCGGCGCCGGCGGGTGGTGGACGCGGCGGTCCACGCGGCCCGCCGGGACGACCGGGTCTACCGGACGGTGGTCGAGCTGGGGCTGGGCGACGGGCGGCTCGACGCCCGCACCCTGGCCATGATCGGCATCGGTCTGCCGGCGTGGGATCGCCATCCGAGGCGGTGATCCGTGGGGCGGGTCGCTACGCTGAAGGTGATGACTCTGCGGGACCTGATCTATTCGGTGTACGAGCGCCGGCTCACGGCCAAGCTCGCGGGCAAGCCGGTGCCCCGGCACGTCGGCGTGATGTGCGACGGTAACCGCAGATGGGCCCGGGAGATGGGCTTCGTCGACCCGAACGACGGTCACCGGGTCGGCGCCGCCAAGATCAAACACGTGCTGGGCTGGTGCGACCAGGCCGGCATCGGCCACGTCACGCTCTATCTCCTGGCCACCGACAACCTGCGGAGGCCGGCCAAGGAGCTCGACCCGCTGCTGCAGATCATCGAGGACCTGGTGGTCGAGCTGGCCGAGGAGGGCAACCCCTGGCGGCTGCGCATGGTCGGCGCGCTCGACCTGCTCCCGGCGTCGACCGCCGCGGCGCTCAAGGCCGCCGAGGAGCGCACCCGCGAGCGCAGCGGCGGAGCCGAGGTCAACATCGCGGTCGGCTACGGCGGCCGGCGGGAGATAACCGACGCGGTGCGTTCGCTGCTGCTGGAGCACGCCGCCGCGGGCGGCACCATCGAGGAGCTGGCCGAGGTGCTCGATGTCGAGCACATCGCGGAGCACCTCTACACCCGCGGCCAGCCCGATCCGGACCTGGTCATCCGCACCAGCGGCGAGCAGCGCCTCTCCGGCTTCATGCTCTGGCAGTCCGCCCACTCGGAGTTCTACTTCTGCGAGCTGAACTGGCCGGATTTCCGGCACATCGACTTCCTCCGCGCCCTGCGCTCCTACGCCAACCGCCAGCGCCGCTACGGCGCCTGACGCCCGGCGGCCCGCGCCACGGGGCGGGTCAGGCGAGGTGCCGGGCGGCGTCGGTGAGGAAGTCGCCCAGGGCGGCGGGGGAGTCGAGGGTCAGGTCGGCCGCCTCGGCGACCTCGTGGCCGGTCTCGGGGTTGGCGACGGCGACGCAGACGCCGAAGAAGTGCGGATCGGCGGCGGCCCGGGCGCGCAGCGCGGCGAAGGCCCTGATGTCGGAGACGTCGTCGCCGAAGTACCAGGCGCCCTCGGCGTCGCGGACCAGCTCGTCGATGACCATGCCCTTGTCCCGGTCGACCGGCGGCTTGAGCTCCAGCACCATGCGCCCGGCCTGGACCTTGAGCCCGAGGCGTTCGGCCTGGGCCCGACCCCACCGCTCCACCGACTCGCCGAGCTGGGGCGCCGTGCGCCAGTGCAGCGCGACGGAGAGCCGCTTGTATTCCACCAGCGCGCCCTCGGGCAGCTCGGCCCGGGCCTGCTCGGCCAGCTCGGCCATGGTGGGCACCCACGGCAGGGCCGCCGGCTCGGTCACCGTCTCCCCGCCGGAATGGCTGTGCTCCAGCCCGTAGAGGCCGTAGAGGTCGATGCCGGCCAGGCCGCCGAGGTGGTCGCGGAGGAACTCCACCGGCCGCGCGGAGACGATCGCGACCCGCCGTACGACGGGGGCGAGCGCCTCGATCGCGGCGAGCACCTTCGGCGCGGGCCGGACCGCGGTGGGGTCGTCGTCGACCGGTGCCAGGGTGCCGTCGAAGTCGAAGAAGAGCACGGTCCCGGCCGCCCGTCGGGCGGTCGTCCGCCAGGCCCGGTCGGCGTCCAACGGGGTCTGCGGCTGCTGGTTGCCCAGGTTCAACGGCGGCACGCGCGTCAGCGTACCCCGGTCGGGTCGGCTCATTCCCGGCCGAGCGGCGGCGTCCCGGCCCGGGCGTCCGACGGGCGCGTGCGGCGCGGCGCGTGCGGCCTATGCGGCACGGCGCGTGCGGTCTATGGCGGCGCGTGCGGCCTGTTGCGGCACGGCGCGGCGGGCGGGCGTGGCGAGGTCAGCGTTCGGCGGCTCCCCGTCCCCGCCGCCCGAACGGCACGACGGCCGCCTCCTGGCCGTGGCTGAGCAGGTAGCCCTCCACGAAGCCGGTGTTGCGGTCGCCGGAGCGTTCCTCGATCTCCTTCAGCCGGTTCACCAGGAAGTCGGTGAGCGCGCTGATCCGGTCGTTCAGCCGGTCGTGCAGCTCGGCCACCACGGCCAGGACGACCGCGGTGCCGGCGGTGGTGAGCGCGAGGAGGTTGACGAGCAGGGGAAGCTGCCCGCCGTTGACCGCCAGGGTCACCACGTTTCCGGTCACGCCCAGTGTCACCGACACGGTGGCGACGACGACTGCCATCCACTTCAGGGTCATGGACAGACCCCTCCTTCTGTCCCGCAGGGCTGGGTTCGGCCTTGTCCCGTCCCCCCGCCGACGACGAGCCCAAGCAGTACGAATAGGGACGCTAGCGCGCCCGTTCCGGCCCCGGAGCGAAACGAATGAGTCTGACCTGCCGTTCTTTCGCCATCTGAGGAACTAGCCGGCCTGTTTACCTCGTTTTCGGACACCCACCGGCAGGGTGGGGCGGTATGCGAGGTAACGGATGGTTTCCCGGATGTGGAACTTCTCCGCGTCGGAGACGTCGGGGTCCACGAGCCGGCGCAGCAGCGCCTCCACGTCGGGGTCCATCGGCGGCGGGGCGGGGGTGTCGCGGGGCGTCGCCGTCCGGTCCCAGCCGAGGGCGGCGAAGGCGGTCGCCGGGTTGAGCCCGAGCCCCTCGCAGAACGCCACCACGCGCTCGGCCTCCGGGTCGCTGGCCCAGTCGCCCCGGACCCAGCGGTTGATGGTCTGCCGGGAGACGCCGGTGCGCCGCGAGACCTCGGTGCCGCTCCAGGCTCGGGTGGCCCGGGCCTCGTCGAGTGCCCGACGGACGAAGGTGGCGAAGGCGATCTTCCGTGCGTTGGCCGTCTCGGTCACGTCGTGACGGTACGACCAGCCGGCCACCGGCGCCCGCCCCGGCACGCTGCTGTCACGCGGACGTGACGCGATTTCGGGTGTGCCGGTAAACGATCCGGCACTGCTCCTGAGGGGTGTCACCTGGGCAGAATAGATGCCCGTAGTGGCCGGAGTAATCGCACGAAAAGCTGATACTGTCACGCCCATGAGACAACCTACGGTGTGTCACGTGCATGAGACGATCGGTGCTCACATGCGTCACGCCCCCGACGCGAGGGGGGTGTGGTGACCGAACTAGCCACCCGGGCCCAGGCCTTCGGCCTGATCGCGGAGGGAGTGGCCGCGGGCCTGAGCGCGCCCTGGCGCCTCTACCTCGCCCGGGGCTGCCGTTACCTGTCGCTCAGCGTCGGCGACCGCGCCGAGTGGGACGCCTGGCGCACCCATCTCGGCTGCCCGGAACTGAGCGTCCGGGTGTACGACGCCGGCGGTGAGATCCGCCGCTCCTCGGTGGCCGAGGTCGTCCTGGACGGCTGTCGGATCAGCGTCGAGCTGGTCGAGGAGGTCAGCACGGACGACCTGGACCGGCTCCTGGTCGCCGGTCCCGCCCCGGCCGGGCCGGAGGAGCGATGACCGGCCACCCGCGGCGCGCCGGAGCCGCCGGATGAGCCCCTTCCTCGCGGTCTTCCTCGTCCTGCTCCTCGGCGCCACGAGCTACGCCGCCGGCCGGCTGCACGGCCAGCTCAGCTACCGGATCGGCTACCGGTTCGGTTACCGCCAGGGCTACTTCGACGGCGACCGGGGCGCCTGGAACCGCCGGCGCCGCGACGCCCA
This sequence comes from Micromonospora sp. NPDC004336, assembly GCF_053602615.1. Taxonomy (NCBI): domain Bacteria; kingdom Bacillati; phylum Actinomycetota; class Actinomycetes; order Micromonosporales; family Micromonosporaceae; genus Micromonospora; species Micromonospora sp. NPDC004336. Next base: position 20,762 of record NZ_JBSGDY010000070.1, on the reverse strand, counting down.
GGCGGCCATCGCGTCCGCGCTGGCCGGCCCGCCGCCCACCGCCGCCCGGGTCACCGGCACGGTGGTCCGGCCCGGCACCACGTACACCGGCTCGTCGTTCGCGACGCCGGCCGCCCCGGTGACCGGGCGGCAGCCGACCGGCACCCTCGTCCGGCGGACCGGTTGAGACCGGTCGGCGGGGATCCCGAGGCCCCGCCGGTCGGCACCCAGGGCGCGGTGCGTCGTCCGCGGCGGACACGCACCGTCGGGACCACGTCAGACCGGTGACGGTGGTCCCACCGGCCGGGATGCGCGCAGGGGGCATGCATCCCGGCCGGCTCCGCCGCCGCCCGTTCACGCGCCGGCCCCCGGAGATCCACGATCGCCCTCTAGCCCGGAGGGTCCGACGCCGCTAGCGTCTAGGCATGGCGCGGGGTTCTCCCGGGCCAGCCGGTCCGCCCGGATCTGCGACCTCGCGCACGGGGTTCCGCATCCGACCCCGTGTCCCCGGGCACCGGAGGAGGCGGAACGCGGGTGGCGGGTGCCCATCCGTCGGAGCAGGCCTGTGACGACTCGCCGTACGACCGCCGGGGCCGACCAGACCACGGCCGCGACTGCCACGACCCGCCGCACCACCCGGAGCCGCCGCGGCCCGTCCGCCGCTCCGGTCGACGCAGAGGAGCCGCGACCAGCAGGCCAGGCGTTCGTCCTGGACACCTCGGTCCTCCTCTCCGACCCGGCGGCCTTCCACCGCTTCGCCGAGCACGAGGTGGTCCTGCCGCTCGTGGTCATCTCCGAGCTGGAGGGCAAGCGGCACCACCCGGAGCTGGGCTGGTTCGCCCGGCAGTCCCTGCGCATGCTGGACGAGCTGCGGGTCCGGCACGGGCGGCTCGACCGTCCGGTGCCGGCCAACGACTCCGGCGGCACGCTGCGGGTGGAGCTCAACCACTCGGACGACGGCGTGCTGCCGCCGGGCTTCCGCACCGACTCCAACGACGCGCGGATCCTCTCCGTCGCGCTGAACCTCGCCGCCGAGGGGCGGGAGGTGACCCTGGTCAGCAAGGACATGCCGCTGCGGGTCAAGGCCGCCTCGGTGGGCCTGCGGGCCGACGAGTACCGGCACGGCCAGGCCAGCGACCCCACCTGGACGGGGATGGCCGAGCTGGAGCTGACGGAGGAGCAGATCGGCCGGCTCTACGCCGGCGACGCCCTCGACGTGGACGCCGCCGCCGGGCTGCCCTGCCACACGGGCCTGGTGCTGCACTCCGGCCGCGGCTCCGCGCTCGGCCGGGTGCTGCCCGACAAGACGGTGCGGCTGGTGCGCGGCGACCGGGAGGCGTTCGGGCTGCACGGCCGCTCGGCCGAGCAGCGGATCGCCCTCGACCTGCTGCTCGACGAGTCGGTCGGCATCGTGTCGCTGGGCGGGCGGGCCGGGACGGGCAAGTCGGCGCTGGCCCTCTGCGCGGGGCTGGAGGCGGTGATGGAGCGCCGCCGGCACAGGAAGGTGGTCGTCTTCCGCCCGCTTTACGCCGTGGGCGGGCAGGAGCTGGGCTATCTCCCCGGCTCCGAGTCGGAGAAGATGTCGCCCTGGGCGCAGGCGGTCTTCGACACCCTCGGCGCCGTGGTGCACGAGAACGTGCTGGAGGAGGTCACCTCGCGCGGCCTGCTGGAGGTGCTGCCGCTGACCCACATCCGGGGCCGCAGCCTGCACGACGCCTTCGTGATCGTGGACGAGGCGCAGTCGCTGGAGCGCGGGGTGCTGCTGACGGTGCTCTCCCGGATCGGCCAGGGCTCCCGGGTGGTGCTCACCCACGACGTGGCGCAGCGGGACAATCTGCGCGTCGGGCGGCACGACGGGGTGACGGCGGTGATCGAGGCGCTCAAGGGCCATCCCCTCTTCGCCCACGTCACCCTCAGCCGTTCGGAGCGGTCGCCGATCGCCGCGATGGTGACGGACCTCCTGGAGGACATCCCGCAGTGATGACTGTTTTATGGTGCTTTGTCCGCATAATTTAAGTGACGCAGGTCACATTAGGGCCCCTTGGTTTCCCATCGGCCTCACTGTGCGCGATCGTGTCCAACGAGCGCCCACGCACCGAAAAGATCGTTGGTGATCGTTCGTCACACCGACATCTCCCACCCCGGTGCGTCGGCTGCGACCGGCACAGGGTCGGGGCGCTCGCGGCGCGGGCCCTCCCCCGATCAGGGGCGCTCCGCGCCGTGTCCTTGCCCCCGACGAAGGGACCACTTCGTGAGTCGGCTGTGGAGCCGGTTCGGCGCCCGCACGGCCGCTGTCGCGCTGCTCTCCGTGGGCGTGGCCGGCGGTGTCTACCTGGGCGAAGACCGCCAGACCCAGCAACAGGGCCTGACCTCGCAGGCCAGTGTGGCCGTCGAGCAGGCCGAGCTGGACTACCAGCGCGAACGGCACGCCGCGCACCAGGTGCAGTCCGCGAAGCAGCGGGCCGCCGAATACCAGGCCAAGCTGCGCGCCGCCGCCGCGGCCAAGGAGGCCGCCAAGCGGGCCCGCGAGGCCGAGGCCGCCGCCGCGTCGCGCAAGAAGGCCCGCGAGGACGCCGCCAAGGCCGCCGCGGAGAAGGCCGCCGAGAGCAAGCCGTACGACGGGCCGATCCCGGCGTCCTGCGCGGAATACAGCGGCAACCGCGAGGTCGGCTGCGCGCTCATGGTGAAGGCCGGCTTCGGGATGGACCAGTTCCCCTGCCTGGACAGGCTCTGGAACAAGGAGAGCGGCTGGAACCACAAGGCCCGCAACCCCTCCTCCGGCGCGTACGGCATCCCGCAGGCGCTGCCGGGCAGCAAGATGGGCTCGGTCGCCGACGACTGGCAGACCAACCCGGCGACCCAGATCAAGTGGGGTCTCGGCTACATCGAGGGCCGCTACGGCTCGCCCTGCAAGGCCTGGGCGCACTCCCAGGACGTGGGCTGGTACTGACCGTTCGACGACCTCGGCGGGGTGTGTGGGTGTCCGCACATCCCGCCGTCGTCGTTCCGCGCCCGGATCGGCGCAGGAGTGGCGGCACCGGCCGTCACCTGATAGCTCTTGACGGGTGAACCTGCACCCGGGAAGCGGCGACCCGCACCGGTTCGGCACCGAGGCGTTCTACGCCGCCCTCGGCCGGGCCTTCGTCGCCATGTGCGCGGTGGTGCCGTTCCTGTTCCTCATCGAGGCCCTCGACCAGGGGCTGGCGGCCGGCTTCGACACCGCCGCCGGGATCATCCCGAAGCGCATCGACGGGCTCGACGGGGTGTTCTTCTCGCCGTTCCTGCACCACGGCTTCGACCACCTCTACAGCAACAGCATCCCGCTGATCCTGCTCGGCACGTTCGTGCTCGCCGCCGGCGCCCGCCGCTTCCTCTGGTCGACGCTCGTCATCGTCCTGGTCAGCGGGCTGGGGGTGTGGTTCACCGGCTCGTCCAACTCGGTGGTGGTCGGGGCCAGCGGCGTCATCTTCGGCTACCTCGGCATCCTGCTCATGCGCGGCATCGTCGAGCGGAGCTGGTGGAACTTCGCGGTCTTCCTGCTGGTCGGCCTGCTCTACGGCTGGCAGCTGGTCGGCATCCTCCCCACCGACGAGCGGATCTCCTGGCAGGGGCACCTGTTCGGGCTGCTCGGCGGGGCGGTCGCCGCCATCGTCTTCCGCCGCCGCCGCGACGACCTCGGCGGCCCCCACCGCTCGGAGTCCACCCTCAGCATGCCCTGAGCCTCGACGCGCCGGTGCCGCGCGAGCCGGTGGGACGTGCTTGCCCGGGCCCTCCGCCGGCCCTACCGTCGGGATCAGCACGCGTTGATCCGTGAGCGGAAAGCGACGGTACGCCCATGCGCGAGGTCGATGTCGCGGTGATCGGGGCCGGTCCGGCCGGGCTTTTCGCGGCGTACTACGCCGGATTCCGCGGGCTCTCCGTCGCGGTCGTCGACGCGCTGCCCGAGCCCGGCGGCCAGATCACCGCAATGTACCCGGAGAAGCTCATCCACGACGTGGCCGGCTTCCCGGCGGTCAAGGGGCGGGACCTGGTCGCCAACCTCGTCGCCCAGGCGGCCCCGTTCGACCCGCTCTACCTGCTCGGCGCCCGCGCGGAGAAGCTCTCCCACGTCGACGGGCGGCCGGTGCTCGGCCTCGCCGGCGGCGAGCAGCTCCGCTGCGGGGCGGTCGTCGTCACCGGCGGGCTGGGCAGCTTCACGCCCCGCCCGCTGCCGGTGGCGGAGCACTTCGTCGGCGCGGGCATCGTCTACTTCGTGCCGCAGCCGGCCGAGCTGTCCGGGCGGGACGTGCTGATCGTCGGCGGCGGCGACTCCGCCTTCGACTGGGCGCTGACGCTCCAGCCGCTGGCCCGGTCGGTCACGCTGGTGCACCGGCGGGAGAAGTTCCGCGCCCACGCCGCCACCGTCGCCCGGGTGCTGGAGCTGCCGGTGCGCGTGATCGTCAACGCCGAGGTGACCGGGCTGCACGGCGACGGCGCGGTCACCGGCGCCGAGATCACCGTACGCGGCGGCGCGGCCGAGCTGCTGCCGGTGGACACGGTGGTCGCCGCCCTCGGCTTCACCGCCGACCTCGGCCCGCTGGCCGAGTGGGGGCTGCGCCTGGACCGCCGGCACATCGTGGTCGACAGCGCGATGGCGACCAACCTGCCGCGCGTCTTCGCCGCCGGGGACATCACCGAGTATCCGGGCAAGGTGCGACTCATCGCCACCGGCTTCGGCGAGGCCGCCACGGCGGTGAACAACGCGGCGGTGGCCATCGACCCGAGCGCGCACCTCTTCCCCGGGCACTCCTCCGACGGCACCTGACGCACCGGTACCGGATGCTGCCCCGGCCGTGGCCGGATCGAGACCGGTGGCTGCGACGGTGGGCCGATGAGCGCTCCGCCCCGGCACCGCGACGGCGCGTCGGTGACCTTGGCCTGGCTGGGGCATCCCGCGACAGTCGCCGCCCTCGTCCTCCTCGTCGTCAACGACCACCTGCTCAAGCTGGCCGCGCCCGGCCCGGTGACCGGGAAGCTCAGCGACCTCGCCGGTCTGCTCGTCGCGCCGCCGCTGGTCGCGGTGCTGCTCACGCTGCTGGCGCCGCGGCTGCCGGCCCGCGTCGCCGCAGGCGTGGGGCTCGGTCTGGTGGCCGCCGGCTTCACCGCGGTCAAGTCCAGCGGGTACGCCGCAGCCGCCGCCTCGGCGGCGTGGAGCGCCGTCAGCGGACCGTCGCTGGTCCGGGCGGACCCGACCGACCTGTTCGCCCTGCCGGCGCTCGGCCTCGCGGCGTGGACCTGGTCCCGGGCGCGGCGGGAACCCCTGCGGCGGCGTTCGGCCCGGCTGGTCCGATTGCTGGTGCTGCTGCCCGCGGCGACGCTGGCGGTGGCGGCCACCAGCGCCGTCCACTACCCCGACGCCGTCCGGGCGGCGGTCCTCGACGAACGGTTGGCGGCTGGAATCGGCCACGGCTACGCGGACAAGGTCTTCGCCGAGGGTCCCGACTGGCGGGTGAGCGACGACGCGGGGACGACCTGGCGCGACCCGACGCGGGGCGAGATCGAGGCGTTGACCGGTGCGAAGAGGCCGGATACCGGCGCCGTCAGCCGGGGCTGCTCGACCGCTACGCCGACGCGCTGTTACCGGGTGGTCCCCGGTCAGCTCGCCGTGGAGCAGAGCGAAGACGGGGGTCGCAGCTGGCGTCGCGCCTGGGGAGCGACCGAGGCGCAGCGGGCCATCCTCCGCCGGCAGTACCCGGACCCGGGGCAGCGTGGGGAGCGGCTCGCCACGCAGGAGCTGACGGTGCGTGACACCGGCGACGGCCAGCACGTCGTGCTGGTGGCCAACGGCCGGGACGGTTTCGCCCTCCGCCGGCCCGACGGAAGCTGGGAGCGGATCGGCTTCGCCGGGGACGGGAAGGTCGCGGGATATCCGTTCGACGGGCGGCCACCGGCACTCGGCCGGAGCACCCCCGGGGACCGGCGCGACGATCCGCTCCTGGCCCTGGCCCTGGGCCTCACGCTGGTCGCGTCGGTGCTCGCGGTGGCGGCCGGGCGGGTGGGGACACGAACGGGCACCGCCCGCTGGCGGCCGGTCCCGCTGGCCCTGCTCGCGGTCACCGCGTGGGTCATGCTGGCGTTGACCTGGTCGAATCTGCTGTTCGTCTGGATGCTGGGCCTCGTCGGACTGGCCGCCGCCCTGCTGGCCCTGCTGGCGCTGTCGGGCCTGGCGTCGGTCGGGCTGTCCGGTGCGCGCGGGCGATGGACGGTCGAGGTGCTGCTGGCCGCCGCCCTGACCGTGACGCTGACCGCATTGCCGCTGGTCGGCTGGCTCTACGGCCGGCCCGCGCACACCCACACCGCGCTGCTGCTCGCCGTGGCTGCCACCGTGCCGGGGCTGCTGCTGGGCTGGCGGGCGGCCCGGCTGGTCGTGGCGCCCGCCCCGCGGGCCGACCCGCCCTGGCCGGCGGGCCCCGCCGGACCGCCCCGCTGATCCCGCGCGGGTGCGTGGCGGGCCGGCGGCTCCCTGGCCGGCCAGGCCTGGTCAGCGGCGGTCAGCGGACCAGGCCCTCGGCCTGCCGGGCCTGGTCAGCGGCGGTCAGCGGGCCGCGCTCCCGGCCTGCCGGGCCTAATCAGCAGCGGCCAGCGGACCAGGCTCCCGGCCAGCCGGACCTGGTCAGCAGCGGTCAGCGGGCCGAGGCGCGGGGCGCGGACGGGGCCAGGGCGGCGACGAGGACGGCGACCATGGTCAGCGCCGCGCCGAGCAGGGCGGTGAGGCTCGGGCGGGAGGCCGCCGTGGGCAGCAGCAGGTCCAGCAGCACGGCGCCGACGATCTGACCGGCGATGCTGGCCAGGCCGAGCAGCAGCACGCCGGTGAACCGGACGATCGCGGCCGCGATCGCGATGAAGACGATCCCGATCGGGCCGCCCAGGTAGAACCACGGCTCCGACGGCAGCTCGCCGGCCGGCCAGCCCCGGACCGCGACGTCGACGGCGAACGTCACCAGCAGGGCCGTCGTGCCGACCGAGAAGTTGACAAGCGTGGCGGTCAGGGCGCTGCCGGCGGCCATGCGTACCCGGCCGTTGACCGCCTGCTGCCAGGCGATGGCCACCCCGGCGAGCAGCGGCAGCAGGGCCAGCCCGAGGGCGCCCGGATCGCCCAGCCGGTCGCCGACGGCCAGCAGGACCGCGACCACCGTCAGCGCCGCGCCGGCCAGCCGCTGGGCGGTGACCGGCTGGCGCCCGTTCGGGCCGATCCCCGCCCGGTCGACGGCCAGGCTGCTGCCGGACTGGCCGGCGACCACCGCCACGGTGAAGACCGCGACGCCGAGCGTGCCGACCGTCAACCCCTGCGTGGCCACCAGGAACGCCCCGCACACCCCGCCCAGGCACTGCCACGGCCGCAGCGTGCCCTCCGCGAGCGCGGCCCGCAGGGCGACCAGCCCCCGCCGCCCGCCCGGGGTGGCGGGGACCAGCACCAGCAGCACCAGCAGGCCCACGCCGAACGAGACCACCGCGGCGGCGATCCCGTCGGCCAGGCGTACGCCCAGCTCGCCGTTGATCCGGGACTGCACGGCCACGGCGACCCCGGAGGCGGTCGCGAGGCCCACGCCGGCGATCCGGCGCGTCGCCGACGGGGCCGGCGGGGCCGTCGTCCCGGCGACGATCACTCCTGCTCGGCCAGGGGACGACCGTCGAAGTCGATCGCCGAGTAGAGCGCCAGCTTCTCCAGCCGGTGGTACGAGTCGATCACGCGGATGGTGCCGCTCTTCGAGCGCATCACGATCGACTGCGTGTACGCCCCGCCGGCCCGGTAGCGGACGCCGCGCAGCAGGTCGCCGGAGGTGACCCCGGTGGCCACGAAGAAGCAGTTGTCGCCGGTGACGAGGTCGTCGGTGGTGAGCACCCGCTCCAGGTCGTGCCCGGCGGCCAGCGCCTTCTCCCGCTCCTCGGCGTCGCGCGGCCAGAGCTTGGCCTGCATCACCCCGCCCATGCACTTCAGAGCGCAGGCCGCGGTGATCCCCTCCGGGGTGCCGCCGATGCCCATCAGCACGTCGACGTCCGACTCGCCACGGGCGGCGGCGATGGCGCCCGCGATGTCGCCGTCGGAGATGAACCGGATGCCGGCCCCGGCGCGCCGGATCTGCGCGACCAGGTCGTCGTGGCGGGGCCGGTCCAGGACACAGACCGTCACCTCGGAGATGTCGGTGCCCTTGACCTTGGCGATCCGGCGCAGGTTGTCGGCCACCCCGGCGTTGATGTCCACCACGTCGGCGTAGGCCGGGCCGACCGCGAGCTTCTCCATGTAGAAGACGGCGCTCGGGTCGAACATCGCCCCGCGCTCGGCGACCGCGAGCACGGCCAGGGCGTTCGGCATGCCCTTGCTCATCAGCGTGGTGCCGTCGATCGGGTCGACCGCGACGTCGACCTCGGGCCCGGTGCCGTCGCCGACCTCCTCGCCGTTGAAGAGCATCGGCGCGTTGTCCTTCTCGCCCTCGCCGATCACCACGACGCCCCGCATGGGGATCGAGTTGATCAGCTTGCGCATCGCGTCGACGGCTGCTCCGTCGCCGCCCTCCTTGTCGCCCCGGCCGACCCAGCGGCCGGCGGCCATCGCCGCGGCCTCGGTGACCCGAACCAGGTCGAGGGCGAGGTTGCGGTCGAGATCCTGTGGGATCCGCGTCCTGGTGGTGTTCGTCATGACGGCTCCTCCTCGCGACGTTGCGGGGCGGCAGGATGCGGCGTCGCCGCTGCCGGGTATGTCGCTGATCCTCACACGATGGCCGACCGGGCGCGGTGTCGGGGCGGTGATGGCCCGGATACGGCCGGTCGGGCGGTGCGGGAAGATGGCAGGGTGGAACCCGCACAGCCTGCCGATCGCGTACCCGCCGACTCGACCCCGCCGGACGGCCAGCCGCCGGTCGCGCCGACCCCGGCCGCCGCCGTACCCGAGGGGGAACCGGCGCTGGTGGAGCCCGCCGGCGCCCCCGGGAGCGCGCCGGCCGACGGCGCGGCGGAGACGGGCGAGCTGCCCGCGCCGCCGCCCGCGGTCGACGCCCGCAAGTCGGAGCGGTCGCCGAAGGACATGGCGCTCTCGCTGCTGATCCTGCTGGTCCCGATCGCCCTGCTGCTCGCCTTCTACCGGGGGTTCCTCGGCGGGGACCAGCCGGTAACGGTCGATCCGGCGCCCGCCCTGGAGTCGGCCCGCGCGGCCGGCGCGTTCCCGGTCAGCGAGCCGCGCGGGCTCGGCGACGGGTGGCGGACGGTCACCGCGAAGTTCCAGACCGACGAGGGCGGGGCGACCCTGCGCCTCGGCTACCTCACCCCCGAGGGGCGGGGCGCCCAGCTGGTGCAGAGCAGCGTGCCGCCGGAGCGGCTGCTGCCGGCCGAGCTGACCGCCGAGGCGCAGCCCCAGGGGCAGACCGACCTGGACGGGCGCGTCTGGCAGCGCTACACGGCCCGGGCCAACGAACAGGCCCTGGTGCTGCTCGAGCCGAACCGGACGGTGATCGTGGTCGGCGACGCCCGGGACAACGAGCTGCGACATCTGGCCACGTCGATCGGTTAGGCGGGCTTCGGGCACCCCCCTCGTGTCGGCCGGATCGGCTACGCTGCCCCGGCTCACGCCCGACGGCCCCGGCCGGCCGGGCGCTCACGACTGCGAAGAGAGACAACTGTGAACATTCGACGGTGGAGCGTCGGCGTGCTCGCCGCCGCCCTGCTCGTTCCCGGCCTGGCCGCCTGCAAGTCGGACTCCCCGGAGCCCGCCGCCGGCGACTCGTCCACCTCGGCCGCGCCCGCGATCCCCGCCGACCCGAAGGAGGCGATGCTCGCCTCCACCAAGGAGATCGACAAGGGGAACTTCAACTTCACCATCAGCGGTGGCGGCGTCAGCGGCAACGGCTCGGTGCACAAGCCCAGCAACAGCGCCCAGTTCACGATGAAGGTCGACGACGGCTCCGGCTCCACCTTCGGCATGGAGATGATCTACATCGAGCCGGACAGCTGGGTGAAGATGGACTTCGGTGACCTGGCGGCGATGATCCCGGGCGCGGACAAGATGAAGGACAAGTACCAGCACCTCGACCAGTCCAAGGTCAAGGACGCCGGCGAGCTCGGCCTCAACATGAAGGACGTGGACCCGGCGGGCAGCGCGGTGCTCGCCAAGGGCATCACCGAGGTGCAGAAGACCGGCGAGGGCGCCTACGCCGGCAAGCTGGACGCGTCCGCCATCGGCGACGACTCGGCCGCCCTGGACTCCGACCTGGTCAAGGCGCTCGGCGCGCAGGCCAAGTCGCTGCCCTTCACCGCCAAGCTGGACGCCCAGGGCCGGCTCACCGAGCTCGTCATCTCGGTCCCGGCCGCCGGCGACAACAAGGCCCAGGACATCAAGGTCACCTACGCCGACTACGGCAACGCCACCACCCCGCAGAAGCCGCCGGCGGACAAGGTGGTCGAGGCCCCGGCGTCGACGTACGAGATGCTCAAGTAACCAGCGGCACGACGGGAACGGGCGGCTCCGGCCGCCCGTTTTCGCGTCCGTGCGTCAGCCGACCGGGGTAACCGGACAGAACGGTGATTGTGCGACGCGGTGGCAGGGAACAACAGGGGAGCGGGCCCGGCCGGCCGACCCGGCCACCGGGGGCCCGTGCGACGCAGCCGGCGTGGTGCGTCGCCCGGTTTCCGGCCGCCAGCAGGTGCGTCGGGTGACCCACGTGGGAGACACACATGACTGTTCGACGCCTGAGCGCCGGCCTGGTGGCCGCCGCGCTGTTCACTCCCGGTCTGGCCGCCTGCAACGCCACCGGGACCACCGAGGCCGGCTCGTCCGCCTCGCCGACCGTCTCGGCGTCCGGCACGGCGGCGGCCACCGGCGCCGCGACCCCGGTCCCGGGCGACGCGAAGCAGGCGCTGCTGGCCTCCACCCGCGAGATCAGCAACGGCCACTTCCGGTTCACGATGTCGGGCGCCGGCTCCACCGCCGAGGGGCGGGTGCACGAGCCCAGCCAGAGCGCCGAGATGCGGGTGACGGTCGGCAAGCCCACCGACGACCTGTTCATGAAGCTCGACCTCGTCCACTACAAGCCGGACAGCTGGGTGAAGGTCGACCTCGGCGGCACCACCGCCAGCAGCCTGCCGGGCGTGCAGAAGCTGAACCTCGGCAAGTACCAGCACCTCGACCAGACCCGGATCAAGGGCAACCGCAACCTGGGCTTCGACTTCGACAAGGTCGACCCGGCCGGCAGCGAGGTGCTGACCAAGGGCATCACGGAGGTACGGCAGACGGGCGAGGGCGCGTACGCCGGCACCATCGACGTGTCGAAGGCGGCGGAGGCCGGGTCGGTGGACCCGACGGTCATCACGGCCCTCGGCGCGCAGGCGAAGTCGGTGCCGTTCACGGCGAAGCTCGACCCGCAGGGGCGGCTCAGCGAGATGGTGATCCAGATCCCGGCCGTCGGCCAGGCCAAGGCGCAGGAGATCCGCATCACGTACTCGGACTACGGCAGCGCCACCGCCGCGCAGAAGCCGCCGGCGGACCAGGTGGTCGAGGCGCCGGCCGAGCTGTACAACCTGTTCAACTGACGCGGTCGACGCAGGCGCGGGGCGGCTCCGGCCGCCCCGTCCCGCGTGCGCACCCGCCGTGCGCGTCCGCGACCCGGCCCGAGCTGTGTGGCGCGGGGTGCCCCGGCGGCCCGGCCCGGCTGCCGGGGCGGGCGTCAGGAGGCGGGCTCCTGGCGGGCGGCGTCCAGGCGGGCGCGGGCGCCGTCGAGCCAGTGCTGGCAGATCTCGGCCAGCTTCTCGCCGCGCTCCCAGAGCGCCAGCGACTCCTCCAGCGTCGTGCCGCCGGCCTCCAGCCGCTCGACCACCGACGCCAGCTCGGCGCGGGCCTGCTCGTAGCTGGGGCGCTCGTCCTTCTTCTCGTCAGTCATCGCTGCCATCCCACCACATCCTGTCTGATCTCCCCGTTCAACCGTCGACCGTGGCGGCCAGCTCGCCCTCGGCGAGGCGGACCCGCAGCGCGTCGCCCTTCCCCACCTCGGCCGCGGCGCGCACGACGTGGCCGTCGGACCGCTGGACGATCGCGTAGCCCCGGTCGAGGGTGGCGGCGGGGGAGAGGGCGCGCAGCCGGGCCAGGGTGTGCCGCAGGTCGTCGTCGGCGGCGGCGAGCCGGTGGTCGAGGCAGCGCCCCGCCCGCTGGCGGAGCCCGGACAGGTCGGCGGCCCGCTGGTCGACCATCACCTGCGGGCGGGCCAGCACCGGCCGCGAACGCAGCCCGTCGAGCCGGTGCGACTCGCGGTCGACGAGGTTACGCACGGCGCGTTCAAGGCGGTGCCGGGCCTGCCGGATGAGGCGTACCTCCTCGGTGAGGTCCGGGACCACCCGCTTGGCCGCGTCGGTCGGCGTGGAGGCGCGCAGGTCGGCGACGTAGTCGACCAGCGGGGCGTCCGTCTCGTGGCCGATCGCGCTGACCACCGGCGTGCGGCAGGCGAAGACCGCCCGGCAGAGCGCCTCGTCGGAGAAGGGCAGCAGATCCTCGATGCCGCCCCCGCCCCGGGCGATGATGATCACGTCGACGGTCGGGTCGGCGTCGAGGACCTTCAGCGCGTCGACGATCTGCGGGACCGCGCTCGGCCCCTGGACGGCCACGTTGACCGTGCGGAACTCCACCGCCGGCCAGCGCCGGCGGGCGTTGGTGAGCACGTCCCGCTCGGCGGCCGACGCGCGGCCGGTGATCAGCCCGATGCGGTTCGGCAGGAACGGGGGCCGGCGCTTGCGGGCCCGGTCGAAGAGCCCCTCGGCGGCGAGCAGCTTCTTGAGCTTCTCCAGCCGGGCCAGCAGCTCGCCGAGACCGACCTGCCGGATCTCGTCGGCGCGCAGGCTGAGGGTGCCCCGGGCCGCGTAGAACTCCGGCTTGGCGTGGAGCACCACCCGGGCGCCCTCGCGCAGCTCCGGCGCGCCGGCGTCGAGGACGTCCCGGTTGGTGGTGACGGTCAGGCTGAGGTCGGCCGACGGGTCCCGCAGGGTGAGGAAGACGGTGGTGGCGCCGGGGCGGCGGCTGATCTGCGCCACCTGGCCGTCCACCCACACCCAGCCCAGCCGGGCGATCCAGGCGCCGACCTTCTGGCTCACCACCCGGACCGGCCACGGCTCCTCGGACGTGCTCCGCCCCACCTCGCCCGTGCCGCGCCCCACCTCGCCTGTGCTCACCCGCCCACCCTACGGCCCGCCCCGGACAGTCCCCGTGATCATGAGGTCGGACGCCGCCGTCGATCTCGACGGGCGCCGCCGACGGCGTGGTCGCGGCGCCGACCCGGCCCGGGCCGGTGGGCGGCCGGGCGGCGGTCGCGGGCGGTGTCGGGGTTCGGGGCGGCACGTACGATGGACGGGTGACTCAGCCTGAAGCGACGTCCCGGACCGGCAAGCGTGTGCTCCTGGCCAAGCCCCGCGGCTACTGCGCGGGCGTGGACCGCGCGGTGCAGACCGTGGAGGAGGCGCTCACGCTCTACGGCGCCCCGATCTACGTGCGCAAGCAGATCGTGCACAACAAGCACGTCGTGCAGACCCTGGAGGCCAAGGGCGCGATCTTCGTCGAGGAGAACGAGGAGGTGCCGGAGGGCGCCACCGTCATCTTCTCCGCGCACGGCGTGGCCCCCGAGGTCTACGAGCAGGCGAAGGCGCGCTCGCTGAAGGCGATCGACGCGACCTGCCCGCTGGTCACGAAGGTGCACCAGGAGGCGAAGCGGTTCGCCGCCGAGGACTACGACATCCTGCTCATCGGTCACGAGGGGCACGAGGAGGTCATCGGCACCTCCGGCGAGGCCCCCGAGCACATCCAGCTCGTGGACGGCCCGGAGGACGCCGACCGGATCACCGTCCGCGACCCGAACAAGGTCGTCTGGCTCTCCCAGACCACCCTCTCGGTCGACGAGACGCTGGAGACGGTGGCCCGGCTCAAGAAGCGCCTGCCGATGCTCCAGTCGCCGCCCAGCGACGACATCTGCTACGCCACCTCCAACCGCCAGCACGTGGTCAAGGAGATCGCCCCCGACTGCGACGTGGTGATCGTCGTCGGCTCGCGCAACTCCTCCAACTCCGTACGCCTCGTCGAGGTCGCCCTGGACGCCGGCGCGCGGGCCGGTCACCTCGTGGACTTCGCGCACGAGATCGACGACGCCTGGCTGGAGGGGGCGCGGACGGTGGGGCTGACCTCGGGCGCCAGCGTCCCGGACGAGCTGGTGCAGGAGGTGCTCGCCCACCTCGCCGCGCGCGGGTTCACCGACGTCGACGAGGTGGTGACCGCCAACGAGCGGCTGACCTTCTCGCTGCCCCAGGAGCTCAAGCGGGACATGAAGGCCGCCGCCGCGGCCCGCAGCTGACCCGACCGGGAACGGCGGCCGGCTTCGCTGCGTCGGATACGGGTATGAGGACCTTTCGGCTCGCCGCCTCCGCGCTGGCCGTCTGCCTGGCGCTGAGCGCCTGCGGCGGCCAGGACGGTGGCGGCGGCAACCCCACCCCGAGCCCGACGGGAGCCCCGGTGACCACCGAGCCCAGCCCGGATCCGACCACCCCCGGCGCGTTGCCCACCAGCGACGACGCGACCGGTCCCGTCCTGCCGCCGCCCACGAAGCGCCCCGGCCGGCCGTCGTCGTCGCCGTCGGCGGGCGGCACCACGCTGACCGGGACGGTCACCCCGGGGGTCGAGCCCAACTGCCTGCTGCTCGGCAACTACCTGCTGGTCGGCGGCCCGCGCGACGTGCTGCGGCCCGGCGCGAAGGTGACCGTCACCGGTCGGGTCCAGCCCGACCTGCTCACCACCTGCCAGCAGGGCACGCCCTTCCAGGTCGACACCGCCCGCCGCAGCTAGATCAGGCCGGCGGCCCGTTGATCGGTGCGGGGGTTGCCTGGTCCCACAGACGGGGCAGCTCGACAGCGGCGACACACCATGTCCGCTGCCCGCCGTCCGCCGTCCGCTGCCCGCCGTCCGCCGTCCGCCGTCCGCCGTCCGCTGGCCGCGGGCCTGCCGCCCTGCAGCCTGCCGCCCAGGGCCCGTCGCCCGTCGGCAACGCGGCGGCTGGGGAGCGGGTCGGCCTCGTCGTCCGGGCTCGGAACGGGCGGAGCCCGCCCCCGGGTGGGGACGGGCTCCGGTGTTCCGGTGCGGGACGGGTCAGTTCACGGCGCCGATCGAGACGGCGCCGCGGCCGACGACCGCGCCCTCGGTGGTGACCACGGACAGCTCACCGAAGAGCGCGCGGTCGGCGCCCGGGGTGGCCTGGGCGGTCACCGTGCCCGTGAGGGTGGCGGTGGCGCCGTTCGCCAGGGTGAGCGGGATGGCCGGCGCCGAGAGGGTGCCCAGCGCCGCCGCCGAGAACGAGTCACGGTAGTCGTAGGCGGTGCTGCCACCGGCCCCGTCCACCGCGTAACCCTCGACGACCACCCGGTAGGTGCCCGCCGCCGGGTTGTTGATGGTCACGGCCTCCTCCGAGTCGCCGTCGGCGGCCCGGCCGACCTCCGTGGCCCCACGGAAGACGTAGAGGTCGAGGTCGGCGGCGGCACTGCCCGGGTTGCCGATGCGGGCGGTGAAGCGGGTCGCGCCCGCCGGCACCTCCACGGTGAACTCCTGCGACGTGCCCTCGGTGATGATCGGCCGCACGGCGTGCACGCTGGAGAGCGGGCCGCCCTGACCGGTCACCGCGACCGGGCCGAAGGTGTTGTTCAGCGACCAGGTCACCGGGGTCGCCGCACCGGCGGCGACCGACGGCAGCTCGACCACGGCCGGCTCGACCGCGACACCCTGCACCCGCGCCGTGAGCTGGAACGGGTTGTTCAGCGACGGCGAGGTCCGACGGGACTCCACCTCGATCTCCCAGACACCGGCGATCGGGTTCTGGTAGTCGCGCTCCTGCGGCTTGCAGGCGTTGGCGTCGGAGAAGTTGGTGTAGCAGGCGAGGCTGGAGGTGCTCTCCACCGGGACGCCGTACGGGTTGAAGGCGATGAACCGGGTCTGCGAACCGGTGGCGATGCCGGACAGGTTCACCTGGAGGGCGCCGGTGCCCGGCGGAACCGTCACGAAGTACGAGGTGAAGCCGTTCCGGTCGACCGAGCCCTCGGCCGAGAAGGAGTAGTTCGGCTTCGTCACGTCGTTCGAGGCCACGACCACGGTGGAGACCTCGAAGTCGACGACCGAGGTGCGCGGGTCGTCGATCGTCATGATCGCGCCGTGCGCGCCGGAGGTGGCGGGCCTGGCGGTGACCGGGACGGTGACGGTCTGGTTCAGCGGGAGCGAGACGGTCTTCGGCGCCGTGAAGGTGCCGTCGTTGCCGCGCAGGCCCACGTTGTGCTTCACGGTGCCGGTCGGCCCGCTGGTGCGGGTCAGCTTGACCTGGTAGGTCTTCGACTGCCCGATCCGGTGCCCGCCGTCGGCGGAGGCGCAGCGGTTGTAGACGCCGGTGCCCCGGTTCGGGGTGCCGAGCTGTCCGGAGAGGACGGTGCAGACCGGGGCGTCGGAGGCGTAGGAGCGGGTCTCCACGCCCTTGCGCAGCAGCTTCCAGGCGCCGGGCACGTCGAACATGCCGTAGCCCTGGGCGTACGTCGGGACGTCCTTGATCGGCTTGGCCGAGGAGTAGATCGCCCGGCGCAGCGCGGCCGGGGTGACGCCCTTGTCGGTCGCCTTGGCGGCCGACAGCAGCAGCGCGGCGGCGCCGGCGGCCTGCGGGGAGGCCATCGAGGTGCCGTTCAGCATCGCGTAGCCCGGGGGCAGCGGGTAGCCGGCCTCGGGGACCGGGTTGCCGAGCTGCCAGGTCGGCGCGGTGGAGATGGCGGAGCCGGGCGCGGCGATGTTCGGCTTGACGCCGCCGTCCTCACGCGGGCCGCGCGAGGAGAAGTTGAACAGCGCGTTCTTCCGCTTCACCACGGAGCCGTAGTTGGCCAGCCAGGTCTCCTTGCTGATGCTCGCCGCGACGCTGACCACGTTGGACGACACCGAGGGGTCGCCGATGGTGTTCAGGCCCGGGCCGGAGTTGCCGGCCGAGATGAACATCTGCACGCCGTAGGTGGTGATCAGGTTGTTGTAGAGCTCGGCGCGGGCGTTGTTGCCGTCGTTCAGCGCCGGCAGGCCGCCGATCGACATGTTGATGACGTCGACCTTGCGCTTGATCACCAGGTCGGCCATGCCGGTGGTGAGGGCGGCGTAGGTGCAGCCGCCGCCCCACGAGCAGGCGCGGGCGGAGACCAGCTTGGCGCCGGGTGCGGCACCGTCGAAGGCGCCGTTGCCGAGCATGTCGTTGGCGGCGGTGATGCCGGCGACGTGGGTGCCGTGGGTGCTCTCGACGATGCCGATGTTGACGTAGTCGACCAGGCCGGGGCCGCCGATCGGGGCGGTGTCCACCGTGCGGTACTCCACGACGAACGGCATCCGCTCGGCGACGGGGGTCGCCGGGTTGTCGGTGCCGAAGTGGCCGACGTCGAACTTCTCGTTGTACGGCCGCATCAGGGCGTCGTCGGTGAAGTCGTTGTTCTGGTTGACGTCGACCCAGATGTTGTTCGTGTCCGTGTCGTAGAGGATGCCGAACGCGTCGGTCCGGTCCCCGTCGCGGTTGACGTCACCGGCCGGGTCGCTGGCGGCGGTGATCGACTCGCTGAACCGGTTGAACCGGTATTTGCCCGCCGGGGCCTTCCAGGTCGCGCCGGCCGCGGTGAACGTCGGGCCCGTCACCTCGGTGATCATGGGGCGCCAGGTGGCGTCCTCGAACGGGTCCGTCGCGGTGACCCAGTCGACGATCTTCCGCTCGCCGGTGGTGGTCCGCTGGAGCGCCGGGTGGTCGAGGTCCACCCCGGAGTCCATGATGCCGATCGTGACGCCGCGGCCGTCCCACTCCGGGTGCTGGCGGACGAAGTCGACGGCGCCGATCTCGTTGGTCGGCATGTAGGGGTTTGCGGCCGGGGTGTCGGCGCCGGGGCCGGGCAGGGTCGCGGCCTGCTTCGCGGCCCGCTTGCCGCCGGCGGCCACCTCGGGCGTCGGGTCGGGGAGCTGGATGGTCTCGTCCAGGTCCACAGCGGAGACGCCCGGCAGCGTGGCCGCCTTGACGACCTTCGAGGTGGGCACCTTGGCCAGGACGTAGCCGATGCTGTCGTACCGCTCGGTGACGACGGCGCCGAGCGCCTTGAGGTCGGCGGCGACGTCCTTCGCCTCGCCCTTCTCGGTGGCGACGATCAGGGTGACGGTGGGGGCCTTCTTCGCCTCCGCCTCGGCGAGCAGCTTGGCGTCGTGCGAGCCCAGCGCCTCGACGGGGGTGGCCTGCGAGGTGTCGGGCGCGGCGGTCGGCGCGGCGCTCGCGGCGCCGCCCGCGACGGTCACGGCGCTGGCCGCCACGACCGACGCGAAGAGCGCGGCGGAGGTGCGCCGGCTCAGGTTTCGGGGTTTGCTCACGTTCTCTTTCCTCCAGAGAACAGGGCCCTCAGATGCAGGGCGCGCGTGACCGCATCCTTCGTGCTGCCGCTGGTCACTGTCACTACCGGCGAGTTCGTTGTGACCACTTCGTGACATGCGGGGTCGCACATTGTCACATCGGAGATGATAGGTATCGGCCGTCAGTCCAGTGTCGACCGACCGGTCGGCGCGTCCACGTCGGCGGTTTCGAGCAGCTCGGGGGCCTGCGGTTGGCGGGGGGCCAGCTCGAGCTGCGCCGGCGCGGCCAGCTCCTGGTCGGAGACCCCCAGCTCGGCCAGCTTGCGGGCGCTGACCAGGACGCGGGACTCCAGCGACCCCACCGCCCGGTTGTACGCGGTCACCGCGCCGCCGAGCGAGGAGCCCAGCTTGCCGACGTGGTCGCCCAGGGTGGACAGCCGCCCGTACAGCTCGCGGGCCAGCGAGTGCACCGCCACCGCGTTGCGGGCCAGTGCCTCCTGCCGCCACGAGTAGGCGACGGTGCGCAGCAGCGCGACCAGGGTGGCCGGGGTCGCCAGCACCACGTTGCGGGCGAACGCGTGCTCCAGCAGCGTCGGGTCGCGCTGCAACGCGACGTCGAGGAACGGGTCGGCCGGCACGAAGAGCACCACGAACTCCGGCGTGCTGTCGAACGCCGCCCAGTAGGACTTGGCGGCCAACGCGTCGACGTGCGCCCGCAGGTGTCGCGCGTGCGCGTCGAGATGGGTGTCGCGGCCCCGCTCGTCGCGGGCCTCCATGGCGGTCAGGTAGGCGTCGAACGGCGCCTTGGCGTCCACCACCACCGACCGGCCGCCGTGCAGGCGCACCACCAGGTCGGGGCGGACCCCCTGGTGGTCGGTGGCGGCGGTGACCTGCTCGGAGAAGTCGCAGTGCTCCAGCATGCCGGCCGCCTCGACGATCCGGCGCAGCTGGTGCTCGCCCCACCGGCCCCGCACCTGCGGCGCCCGTAGCGCCGCCACCAGCTGCTTGGTCTCGGTGCGCAGCTCGCCGGAGACGCTGCTCATCGCGCGGACCTGCTCGCGCAGCTCGGCGTAGGCGTCGATCCGGTCCCGTTCCAGCTCGGCGACGCGCTGCTCGTAGCGGCGCAGCGTGTCGTGCAGCGGGGCCACCGCCCGGGCGACGGCCTCCTGGGACTGGGCGGTCGCCTCGTAGCTGAGCGCGCGCATGGACTGCTCCAGCCGGCCCTCGCCCTCCCGGGTGGCCCGCAGCGTCGCGTCCAGCCGGGCGATGTCGGTGGCCGACCGGGCCCGGGCGGCGTACCAGCCCACGGCCCCACCGGCGGCGAGGCAGACGACCACCACGGCCAGCGTCGAGAAGTCCACCACCGGAGCTTGCCAGACGAGCGCGACGGCTGCCGGCGGGGACGCGGCCGGCGCGCCCCCGCCGGGTCGGTGGGCCGCGCCGGGTCGGTGGCCCCCGTCGGGCCGGTGGCCCGCGTCGGGCCGGCGCGCCCCCGCCGGGCCGGTTGGCCGCGCCGGGTCGGTTGGCCGCGGCGGGGAGGCGTTCCGCCGGAGGCGTACGACCTGACCGGCGCGGGTACCTTCGGGCCATGGAACTTCTGCTCGTGGCGATCCTCGTGGTGCTGCTGGTGGGCGCGTTCGTGTGGTGGCGGCGGGAGAGCGCCGCCCGCGAGGCCCGCACCCTCGCCGACGTGCGGGCCGACGCCCAGCGCTGGTACGAGCGCCTCGGTGGCCAGGTGATGAACCTGCACGGCGACGACCCGGCGGTGCGCCAGGCGCTGGTCGACGCGGGCGAGCGCTACAACGCGGCCGGCAGCCAGCTCGAACAGGCCCGGACCGTCCAGCAGTACCGCCTGGCCCGGGAGACCGCGCTGGAGGGGCTGACGTACGCCCGGGCGGCCCGGGTGGCGCTCGGCATCGACCCGGGCCCCGAGCTGCCGCCGCTGGCCGCCGCGCAGGGCGCCGGCGAGCTGACCCGGGAGCGCCAGGTCGACGTGCAGGGGCAGACCTTCAAGGCCGGCCCGCAGCCCGGCCGGGACACGCCCTACTACTACCCCGGTGGGCGGTTCCAGGGCCGGCCGGTGCCGGCGGGCTGGTATTCCACCCCCTGGTGGAAGACCGCGCTCGGCGCCGGCGCGGGGGTGGTCGGCGGCCTGCTGATCGCCGACGCGCTCTTCTCGCCGGCCTTCGCCGACCCGGGCTACGGCTACGCGGCCGGCTACGAGGAGGGCTTCGGCGACGGCGCCGACCAGGGCGACCTCGGCGGCGACCAGGCCGGCGACTTCGGCGGTGACTTCGGGGGCGGCGACTTCGGCGGCGGTGACTTCGGGGGCGGCGACTTCGGCGGCGGTGACTTCGGGGGCGGCGACTTCTGACCGCGCCGACCGGTGAGCCGCCGGTCG
>NZ_JBSGDY010000069.1:0-29656 GCF_053602615.1 Micromonospora sp. NPDC004336 | reverse complement strand
GCCCCGGCCTGCCCGTGGTAGGCCGCCCAGTCCACCGCGACACCCGCGACCCAGAGCTGCCCCAGAGCCGACGTCAGCGCGCCGACCTCCGCCTGGTCGCGCCGCGCCGCCGGGATCCGCCGCACGTTGCCGACGATCTCCGCCACCATCGCGGTCAACGTCGCGTCCGGGCCGACCTCCAGGAACGTGTCCACGCCCTGCGCCCGCAACGCCGCCACCCCGTCGGCGAACCGGACGGGCTGGCGTACGTGCCGCACCCAGTATTCGGGGTCGGTGATCTCGGCGGCGTCGGCCACGGCACCGGTCACGTTCGACACGATCGGGGTCCTTGGCGCCCGCCAGTCCAGCCCCGCCACCACCGCCCGGAACTCGTCGAACATCGGCTCCATCAACCGCGAGTGGAACGCGTGACTTACCGACAACTCCTTGACCCGCCAGCCCCGCTCACGGGCAGCCGCCACCACCACGGCGACCTCGCCGCCGGCACCGGAAACCACCACCGACGCGGGACCGTTCACCGCAGCCACATCCACCGCAGCGCCCGACGCCTCGATCAGCTGACCAACCGCGGCCTCGGGCGCGCCGACCGCCGCCATCACGCCACCGGCCGGCAACGCCTGCATCAACCGACCCCGCGCCGCCACCAGCGTGCACGCGTCAGCGAGGGACAACATCCCCGCCACGTACGCGGCCGTCACCTCACCGATCGAATGACCCGCCAGGAAGTCCGCCTTCACACCCCACGAGGCGAGCAACTCCCACAACGCCACCTCCACCGCGAACAGGCCAGCCTGCGCGAACACCGTCTGATCCAACAGAGCGGCATCGTCCGACCCCGGCTCGGCGAACACGACCTCCCGCAACGGACGCGGCAACAAACCGTCGAACCCGGCGCACACCCCGTCGAACGCCGACGCGAACACCGGGAACACCCCGTGCAACTCCCGGCCCATGCCGGCACGCTGCGAGCCCTGACCGGTGAACAACACCGCCCGACGACCCGCCGACACCACACCCGACACCACCGACGGCCGCCCCTCGGCCACCGCCGAGAGCCCCGCCACCAGCCCGTCGACGTCCGAGCCCCACACCACCGCACGATGCTCCAACGCCGCCCGCGACACCGCCAACGACCACGACACATCCGACAGAGCGAGGTCAGACCGGCCCCGCACGAACGACGCCAACCGCGCCGCCTGGCCGGCAAGGGCCCCCTCCGAGCGCGCCGACACCACCCACGGCACCGGCAACTTCGTCGCGGAGACGAAAGCCGGATCAGCCAGGGGCTCGACCGTCGGGGCGGAGGTCGGCCCGCCGGCGGGCGCCACCGCCCCGGTCGACGGCTCTCCCGCCTCGGACGCCGGCCGCGCCGCCGGGGTCGACTCCAGCCCGGACGCGTGCTCCGGCTGCTCGATGATCACGTGGGCGTTCGTGCCGGAGATGCCGAACGACGACACCCCCGCCCGACGCACCCGTCCCACCGCCGGCCACCCACGCGCCTCGGTGACCAACTCCACCGCACCCGACGCCCAATCCACATGCGACGACGGCGAGCCCACGTGCAGCGTCGCCGGCACCATGCCGTGCCGCATCGCCAAGACCATCTTGATCACGCCGGCCACCCCGGCAGCCGCCTGCGTGTGACCGATGTTCGACTTCACCGACCCCAACAACAGCGGCTCGTGGTCGTCCCGACCCTGCCCGTACGTCGCCAGCAGTGCCTGCGCCTCGATCGGATCACCGAGGGTCGTGCCCGTACCGTGCGCCTCCACCACGTCCACGTCACCGACGCCCAACCGGGCATTGGCAAGCGCCTGCCGGATCACCCGCTGCTGCGACGGACCGTTCGGCGCCGTCAACCCGTTCGACGCACCGTCCTGGTTGACGGCGCTACCGCGCACCACCGCCAGGACCCGCCGACCGTCCCGCCGCGCGTCCGACAACCGCTGCACCAGCAGCACGCCCACGCCCTCGGACCAGCCGGTGCCGTCGGCGTCGTCCGAGAACGACCTGCACCGGCCGTCGGGAGACATCCCGCGCTGGCGGGAGAAGTCGATGAACGTCTCGGGGGTCGCCATGACGGTGACGCCGCCCGCGAGGGCCAGGTCGCACTCCCCGGACCGCAGCGCCTGCACGGCCAGGTGCAGCGCCACCAGCGACGACGAACACGCCGTGTCCACCGTCACCGCCGGCCCCTCGAAGCCGAACGAGTACGCCACCCGCCCCGACAGCACGCTGCTGGCCGTGCCGACGCCGAGGTAGCCGTCGAGGGTCTCCGGCACGTCGGCCAGGCCGGCGGCGTGGTTGTGGTACATCATGCCGGCGAACACGCCGACCGGGCGGCCGCGCAGCGCGAGCGGGTCGATCCGGGCGTCCTCGATCGCCTCCCACGAGGTTTCCAGCAGCAGCCGCTGCTGGGGGTCCATGGCGAGGGCCTCGTGCGGCGAGATCTTGAACAGGTCGGCGTCGAAGTCGCCGGCGTCGGCCAGGAAGCCGCCTTCGCGGGCGTAGCTGGTGCCCCGGCGCGCACCCGTCGGGTCGTACAGCTCGTCGAGGTCCCAGCCCCGGTCGGTCGGGAAGTCGGTGATGCCGTCCCCGCCGGCGGCGAGGAGGTCCCACAGCTGCTGCGGGGAGCGCACGCCGCCGGGGTAGCGGCAGCTCATGCCGACGATCGCGATCGGCTCGTCGAGTGCCGCGACGGCGGCGGCCGGCGCCGGCAGCGGGTCGGCGTCCGTGCCGGTCTCGGCGTCCAGGTGGTCGGCCAGGGCGAGCGGGGTCGGGTGGTCGAACACGAGGGTCGCCGGCAGCCGCAGGCCGGTGACCGCGCCCAGCCGGTTGCGCAGTTCGACGGCGGTCAGCGAGTCGAAGCCCAGGTCGGTGAACGGGCGCGCGGCCTCCACGGCGGCGGCGTCGGCGTACCCCAGCACGGCCGCGACCTGGTCGAGGACGAGCCGCAGCAGGGCCGCGGCGCGCTCCTCGGGGTCGAGCCCGGCCAGCTGTCCGGTGAGGGCGGCGGTGTCGGCGGGGCCGGTCCGTGCGGCGCGCCGGCGGGGCGCCCGGACCAGGCCGCGCAGCACGGGCGGCAGGGTGCCCGCCTCGGCCTGGGCGCGCAGCGCGGGGCCGTCGAGCGTCATCGGCACGGCGACCGGCAGGCCGGCCAGCAGGGCGGCGTCGAGGAGGGCGAGGCCGTCGGTGTGCGGGAGGGGCCGCACGCCGGCGCGGGCCAGCCGGTCGGTGTCGGCCCGGTCGAGGCCGGCGGTCATGCCGCCGCCCGACTCGGCCCAGGGCCCCCAGGCCAGGGTGAGCGCCGGGCGGCCGGCGGCCCGCCGCCGGTGGGCGAGCGCGTCGAGGTAGGCGTTGGCGGCGGCGTAGTTGGCCTGGCCGGGGCTGCCCGTCACGCCCGCCGCGGAGGAGTACGTGACGAAGAGGGCGAGGTCCAGGTCGGCGGTCAGCTCGTGCAGGTGTGCGGCGGCGTCCACCTTGGGCCGGAGCACCGCGTCGAGGGATTCGGCGGTGAGCGCGGTCAGGGTGCGGTCGGCGAGCACCCCGGCGGTGTGCACCACGCCGGTCAGCGGGTGGGCCGGGTCGATCCGGTCCAGCAGAGCGGCCAGGGCGTCCCGGTCGGCGACGTCGCACGCCTCGACCGTCGCGGTGGCGCCCAGGTCGGCCAGCTCGGCGAGCAGGTCGGCGGCGCCGTCCGCGTCGGCCCCGCGCCGGCTGGTCAGCACCAGGTGGCGGACCCCGTGCCGGGTGACCAGGTGGCGGGCGGTCAGCGCGCCCAGGGCGCCGGTGCCGCCGGTGACCAGGACCGTGCCGTCGGGGTCCGGCGACGGGGCCGGGGCGTCGGATCCGGTCGCGGCGACGAGCCGGGGCACCCGGACGACGCCGTCGCGGACCGCCGCCTGCGGTTCGTCGGCGCGGAGCAGGCCGGCGAGGGCGGCGGCGGAGCGGTCCGGGTCGTCGACGTCGACGAGCAGGAACCGGCCGGGGTGTTCGGCCTGCGCGGAGCGGAGCAGACCCCAGACGGCGGCGCCCGCCAGGTCGTCCACCTCGGCGTCGTCGTCCACGGCGACCGCGCCCCGGGTGAGCACCACGAGCCGGGATCCACCGGTGTGCCGCTCGGCGGCGAGCCAGCCCCGCAGCACGCCGAGGACCTCGGCGAGCAGGTCGTGGACGGGTCCGGGGCCGGTCGCGGCGGCGCCGGTGACCGGGTACAGCACGGTGTCGGGCACCCCGGCGTCGACCAGCGCGTCGAGGTCGGCGTGGCGGGCGGCGGCCACGCCGGACGGCAGCGGCGCGGGACGGTCGCCGAGCACCGCCCAGGTGGTGGCGCCGGGTGCGCCGACGGCGTGCCGGGGCCAGTCGAGGCGGAACAGCGAGCGCCGCCAGGAGGACCCGCCGGAGGCCGGTTCCCCGGCCGGCAGGGGCCGCAGCACCAGGGAGCCGATCCGGGCGACGGGCGCGCCGGCGGCGTCGGCGACCAGCAGCGTCACCGTGTCCGGGCCGGTGGGGGTGAGCCGTACCCGCAGCGTGTCGGCCCCGTGGGCGCAGAGCGTGACGGCCGACCAGGAGAACGGCAGCCGGGCCTCGCCGGGGTCGACGATGCCCAGCCCGACCGCCTGCACGGCGGCGTCGAGCAGGGCCGGGTGCAGCGCGTACCCGCCGGCCTCGCCGGCCGCCGGCTCGGGCAGCGCCACCTCGGCGTAGACGTCCGCGCCGAGCCGCCAGGCGGCGCGCAGCCCGCAGAAGGCCGGGCCGTACGCGAAGCCGGCCCGCGCCGCCCGCCCGGTCAGCTCGGCCACGTCGAGGGCGGTGGCGCCGGGCGGCGGCCAGGCCGTCAGCGGGGTGCCGTCCTCCCCCGGTTCCGGGGTAAGCAGGCCGGTGGCGTGCCGGACCCAGAGGTCGTCGGTGCCGGCGCGGCGGGCGTGGACGGTGAGCTGCCACACGTCGGCGCCGGCCCGTTCGGCGGCCACCTGCACGTCGACGCCGCCGGTCTCGGGCAGCACCAGCGGCTCCTGGAGGGTCAGCTCGGCGAGCCGTTCTGCGCCGACCTCCGCGCCGGCCCGCAACGCCAGCTCCACGAAGCCGGTGCCGGGAAGGAGCAGCACGTCGCGTACGGCGTGCTCGGCCAGCCACGGCTGGGTCTCCACGGACAGCCGGCCGGTTAGCGTCACCTCGTCGCCGTCGGCCGAGCGGAACACCGCGCCGAGCAGCGGGTGGCCGGTCGGGGTCAGCCCGGCGGCGGTCACGTCGGCGGGCCGCGGCAGGGGCAGCAGCCAGTAGCGTTCGCGCTGGAACGCGTACGTGGGCAGGTCGACGGGCGCGGGCGGGCCGTCGAACAGGGCGGCCCAGCGCACCGGCACGCCCCGCGCCCAGACGGTGGCGGCGGCGGCCAGCGCGGTCGCCGCCTCGTCGGAGTCGGCGCGCAGCAGCGGGGCGCAGACCGCCTGGTCCGTGCCGACGATCTCCTGGGTGAGCGCGGAGAGGACGCCGCCGGGCCCCACCTCGACGTACGCGCCGACGCCCAGCTCGCGCAGGGCGGTCACGGCGGCGCCGAAGCGCACGGTGTCGCGGACGTTGCGCAGCCAGTACGCCGGGGAGCGCACCTCGTCGGCGTCGAGCAGCGCGCCGGTCACGGTGGAGACCAGGGGGATCCGGGGAGCGGCGAAGGTCAGCTGCCCGAGCACGTCGGCGAACGCGTCGAGCATCGGGTCCATCCGGGCGGAGTGGAACGCGTGGCTGACCCGCAGCCGCCTGGTCTGCCGGCCGAGGGCCGCGAAGTGTCCGGCGACCGCCAGCACGGCGTCCTCGTCGCCGGAGACGACGACGGACTCCGGGCCGTTGACGGCGGCCAGCCCCGCGCCGGCCGCCTCGGCGGCGGCGTCGAGGTGCTGGCGCACCTCGGCCTCGGTGGCGCGGATCGAGACCATCGCGCCGCCGGTGGGCAGCGCCTGCATCAGGGTGCCCCGGGCGGCGACGAGGCGGGCGGCGTCGGGCAGCGACAGCACGCCGGCGATGTGCGCGGCGGCCACCTCGCCGACGGAGTGGCCGGCCACGAAGTCGGGCACGACGCCCCAGGACTCGACGAGCCGGTAGGCGGCCACCTCGACGGCGAAGAGCGCCGCCTGGGCGTAGCCGGTGCGGTCGAGCACGTCGGCGGGGCCGTCGAGCACGCCGCGCAGGGGCCGGTCGAGGTGCCTGTCCAGCTCGGCGCAGGCGGCGTCGAGGGCGTCGGCGAAGGCCGGGAACGCGCCGTACAGCTGCCGGCCCATGCCGACGCGCTGGGCGCCCTGGCCGGTGCAGAGCACCGCGACGCGGGTGGGGCTGGCCACCCCGCGCCGCACGGACGCCGTCGGGACGCCGTCGGCGAGCGCGCCGAGCCCGGCGAGCAGCTCGTCCCGGTCGGCGCCGAGCAGCACGGCCCGGTGTTCGAGGGCGGACCGTCCGGCGGCCAGCGCCCGGCCGACGGCGGCCGGCGCGGCGTCGGGGTGCTCGGCGAGCCAGGAGCACAGCCGGCCGGCCTGGGCGGTGAGGGCGGCGGCGCTGCGCGCGGAGACGACCCAGGGCATCGGGTCGGGCCCGGCGACGGCGACGGCGGGCGGCTGCGGCGCGGCCGGGGCGGCCTCGACGACGACGTGGGCGTTGGTGCCGCTGACGCCGAAGGAGGAGACGCCGGCGCGC
Organism: Micromonospora sp. NPDC004336; assembly: GCF_053602615.1. NCBI lineage: Bacteria > Bacillati > Actinomycetota > Actinomycetes > Micromonosporales > Micromonosporaceae > Micromonospora > Micromonospora sp. NPDC004336. The sequence continues at coordinate 22,975 of NZ_JBSGDY010000069.1, read as the reverse complement.
ATCGGCCTCGTCCCGCGCGGCCACGGGCGCGGCTCGCGGAGCAGGCTCACCGCGCCGGCCGACCAGTCGACGTGCGGGGACGGCTTGTCGACGTGCAGGGTCCTCGGCAGGACGCCGTGCCGCATCGCCATGACCATCTTGATCACGCCGGCGACGCCGGCGGCGGCCTGGGTGTGGCCGAGGTTGGACTTGATCGAGCCGAGCCAGAGCGGCTGGTCGGTGGCCCGGTCGCGGCCGTACGTGGCGAGCAGGGCCTGCGCCTCGATCGGGTCGCCGAGGCGGGTGCCGGTGCCGTGGGCCTCCACCGCGTCGACGTCGGCCGGGGTGAGCCGGGCGTTGGCGAGGGCCTGGCGGATCACCCGCTGCTGCGAGGGGCCGTGCGGCGCGGTGAGGCCGTTGGAGGCGCCGTCGGAGTTGACGGCGGTGCCGCGCACCACGGCGAGCACGGGGTGGCCGTTGCGCTGGGCGTCGGAGAGCCGTTCCAGCAGCAGCAGTCCGGCGCCCTCGCTCCAGCCGGTGCCGTCGGCGGCGGCGGCGAAGGACTTGCACCGCCCGTCCGGGGACAGCCCGCGCTGGCGGCTGAAGCCGATGAACGTGTCGGGGCTGGACATGACGGTGACGCCGCCGGCCAGCGCGAGGGCGCACTCGCCGGAGCGCAGGGCCTGCACGGCGAGGTGCAGCGCCACCAGCGAGGACGAGCAGGCGGTGTCGACGGTCACCGCCGGGCCCTCGAAGCCGAAGGTGTAGGCGATCCGGCCGGAGACGACGCTGCCGTGGTTGCCGGTGCCGACGAACGCCTCGACCTCCTCCGGCACGCCGTCGAGGCGGGAGACGTAGTCGTGGTACATGACGCCGGTGAAGACTCCGGTGCGGCTGCCCCTGAGGGAGTCGGCGGCGATGCCAGCCCGCTCGACGGCCTCCCAGGCGACCTCCAGCAGCAGGCGCTGCTGCGGGTCCATCGCCAGGGCCTCCCGGGGGGAGATGCCGAAGAATCCGCCGTCGAACTCGCCGGCGTCGTGCAGGAAGCCGCCCTCGCGGGTGTACGACCTGCCGTGCGCGTCGGGGTCGGGGTCGTAGAGGTTCTCCACGTCCCAGCCCCTGTCGGCCGGGAACTCCGTGACGGCGTCGGTGCCGGAGTCGACCAGCCGCCACAGCGCCTCGGGGCTGTCCACCCCGCCGGGGTAGCGGCAGCTCATCCCCACGATCGCGATGGGCTCGTGGTTCTGCTCGTCGACGGCCCGCAGGCGTTCGCTGGTCTCGTGCAGGTCAGCGGTGACGCGCTTGAGGTACTCGCGGAGCTTGGCTTCGTTCGCCATCGGGGTGATCACCTGTCGCTGAGGGGCAAGCGGCGGATTCGTGGTCAGGATCGGCCGAACTTCTGGTCGATGAAGTCGAACAGCTCGTCGTCGGAGGCGTCGTCGAGTGCCTGGCTGACGTCGGCCGGCCGGTCGGTGGCGTCGCTCCACCTGGTGACGAGCGCCCGGAGGCGGACCGCGACGGCGGTACGCGTCTCGTCGTCGCCGGCCAGTCGTTCCAGCTCGTCGGGCCCGGTGGCGGCGAACGCGGCCTCCAGCCGGTCCAGCTCGGCCAGCAGGCTCGGCGCGGGCGCGGGCGGCGCGAGGTCGGCCAGCAGGAAGTCGGCGAGCGCGGCGGGCGTGGGGCAGTCGAAGATCAGGCTCGCGGGCAGGCGGATCCCGGTGGCGGCGGTCAGCCGGTTGCGCAGCTCCACCGCGGTGAGCGAGTCGAAGCCGAGGCCGGTGAACGTCTGCGCGGACGGGACGACGGTCGCCGGCGGATAGCCGAGCACCTCGACGACCTGCGCCTTGATCAGCTCCTCGACCAGCCGGCCGCGCTCGGCCTCCGGCGTGCCGGCGAGGCGGTGCGCGAAGGACGGCCCGCCGTCGCGGGCGCCGTCGGCGACGCGCCGCCGGGCCGGGACCAGGCCGCGCAGCGGCGCCGGGAGCCCGGTGTCGGACTGGCGGCGCAGGGCGGCGGGGTCGAGCAGCGCCGGCACCAGGTGGGGGCGGGCACCGCGCAGGGCGGCGTCGAACAGGCGCAGCCCGTGGTCGGTGTCGAGCGGGCCGAGGCCGTTGCGGCTCATCCGGTGCCGCTGGGCGGCGTCGAGGTCGCCGGTCATCCCGCCGTCGGCCGCCCAGAGGCCCCAGGCCAGGGCGGTGGCGGCGAGGCCGGCGGCGCGCCGGTGGTGGGCGAGGCCGTCCAGGAACGCGTTGGCGGCGGCGTAGTTGCCCTGCCCCGGGCCGCCGAGGACGCCGGCGACCGACGAGAAGAGGACGAACATCGGCAGGTTCCGGCCCCGGGTCAGCTCGTGCAGGTGCCATGCGGCGTCGGCCTTGGCGGACAGCACGGCCGACATCCGCTGCGGCGTCAGCGCCGAGACCACCGCGTCGTCGAGGACGCCGGCGGCGTGGACCACCCCGGTGAGCGGGTGCTCGGCGGGGACGTCGGCCAGCAGGGCCGCGACGGTGTCCCGGTCGGCGACGTCGGCGGCCACCAGCCGGGCCTGCGCGCCCAGCGCGGTCAGCCCGGCCAGCAGCTCGGCCGCGCCGGGTGCGTCGGGCCCCCGGCGGCTGACCAGCAGCAGGTGGCGCACCTTGTGCGCGGCGACCAGGTGCCGGGCGAGCAGGCCGCCGAGGGCGCCGGTGGCGCCGGTGACCAGTACCGTCCCGTCGGGGTCGGGTTCGACGCCCAGCGCGGGGTCGAGGGCGGCGGGGGTGAGGCGGGGCGCCAGCACCCGGTCGCCCCGGACGGCGAGCTGGGGTTCGCCGGTGGCGACCGCGCGGGCCACCAGGTCCACCGTGCCGGGCTCCGGACGCCGCCCCTCGTCGAGGTCGACGAGCACGAAGCGGTCGGGGTGTTCCGCCTGGGCCGACCGCAGCAGCCCCCACACCGCGGCGCCGGGCAGGTCGGTCGCCCGGTCGGCGTCGCCGGCGGGGACGGCGCCCCGGGTCAGCACGACCAGCCGCCGGTCCGCCAGCCGGTCGTCGGCCAGCCAGCCCTGGACGGCGGTCAGCACGGCGGCGAGCCGGGTCCGGGTCGCGGCGGGGACGGGGTCGCGCTCCTCGTCGGCGTACGCGGGGAGGAGCACCAGTTCCGTGTCGAGCAGGCCGACGTCGACCGCGTCGGCCAGCTCGGCGAGCCCGTACCGGGCGAGTGCCGCCAGGTCGGACGGGGCGTCGCCGAGGCGCACCGCGCCGGCGGTCGTCGGGGAGCCCGCCGGGACGCTCTGCCAGGCGACGTCATACAGGGAGTCGACGCCCGCGCCGGCGCCGCGTACCTGGTCGGCGGTGACCGGTCGGGAGACCAGCGAGCCGATCCGGGCGACGGGGGCGCCGGCCGGGTCGGCCAGGGTCAGGGTGACGCCGCCGCCGCTGCGCCGGGCGCGCACGCGCAGCGCGGTCGCGCCGACCGCCGCGAGGGTGACGCCGGTCCAGGCGAAGGGCAGGCGTACGGCGGTCGCGTCCGCGTCGGTGTCGAGCAGGCCGACGACGTGCAGCGCCGCGTCGAGCAGGGCGGGGTGGATGCCGAACCCGGTGGCCTCGGTGCCGTCGGGCAGCGCCACCTCGGCGCAGACCTCGTCGTCGGTGCGCCAGACGGCGCGCAGGCCGCGGAAGAGCGGGCCGTACTCGACGCCGAGGCGGGCCAGCTCGGCGTAGATCTCGTCGACCGCGACGCCGTGCGCGGCGGTGGGCGGCCACGGCGACGGGTCGGTCGAGGGCTGCGGCGCGGCCGGGGCGAGGACGCCCACCGCGTGGCGGACCCACTCGCCGTCCGGGTCGGCGGCGGGGCGGGAGTGGACGGTGACCGGTCGGCGTCCCTCGTCGTCCGCCGGCCCGAGCTTCACCTGCACCGCCCGGGCGTCCCGCTCGGCGAGTGCCAGCGGCGCCTGGAGGGTCAGTTCGTCGAGGGTGTCGCAGCCGACGTGCGCGCCCGCGTGCAGGACCGTCTCGACCAGGGCGGCGCCCGGCACCACCACCGAGTCCCAGACAACGTGTTCGGCGAGCCACGGGTGGGTGCGCGCGGAGAGTTCGGCGCCGAAGATCCGTACGTCGTCGTCGGCCACGCGTACGGCGGCGCCGAGCAGCGCGTGGTCGACGGGGCGGACGCCGAGGCCGGGCGCCGCCGCGCCGGTGGTCGTGCTGGCGTCGAGCCAGTAGCGCTGGTGGTCGAAGGCGTACGTGGGCAGGTCGACCGTGCGGGGCCGGGCCCCGGCTGCGGTGAGGTAGCCGGCCCAGTCGACGTGGCCGCCGGTGACGTACCGCTCGGCCAGGGCGGTGCGCACGGTGTCGGGCTCGGGGTGGCCGGCGCGCAGCGTGGCGGTGAACCGCAGGTCGTCGCCGGTCGCGTCGACGCAGTCCTGCGCCATCGCGGTCAGCACGGCGTCGGGGCCGACCTCCAGGAACTGGGTCACGTCCTGCTGGCGCAGGGTCCGCACCGCATCGGCGAACCGGACGGGCTGGCGTACGTGCCGCACCCAGTATTCGGGGTCGGTGACCTCGGCGGCGTCGGCCACGGCACCGGCCACGTTCGACACGACCGGGATCCTCGGCCGCTGCCAGCCCAGCCCCGCCACCACCGCCCGGAACTCGTCCAACATCGGATCCATCAGCCGCGAGTGGAACGCGTGACTTACCGAGAGTTCCTTGACCCGCCAACCCCGCTCACGCCCGACCGCCACCACCGACGCGACCTCGTCGGCGGCACCCGACACCACCACCGACGCCGGCCCGTTCACCGCAGCCACATCCACCGCCGCGCGCGACGCCTCGATCAGCTCGACGACCGACTCCTCGGACGCGCCGACCGCCGCCATCACGCCACCGGCTGGCAACGCCTGCATCAACCGACCCCGCGCCGCCACCAGCGTGCACGCGTCAGCGAGGGAGAGCACCCCCGCCACGTACGCGGCCGTCACCTCACCGATCGAATGACCCGCCAGGAAATCCGCCTTCACACCCCACGAGGCGAGCAACTCCCACAACGCCACCTCCACCGCGAACAGGCCAGCCTGCGCGAACACCGTCTGATCCAACAGAGCGGCCTCGTCCGACCCCGGCTCGGCGAACACGACCCCACGCAGCGGACGCGGCAGGTGCCCATCGAACTCCCGACACACCCCGTCGAAAGACGCCGCGAACACCGGAAACACCTCGTACAGCTCACGGCCCATGCCGGCGCGCTGCGAGCCCTGACCGGTGAACAACACCGCCCGACGACCCGCCGACACCACACCCGACACCACCGACGAACGCCCCTCGGCCACCGCCGACAGGCCGGCGACCAGCTCGTCCGCGTCCGAGCCCCACACGACCGCCCGGTGCTCCAACGCCGCCCGCGACGTCACCAGCGACCACGACACGTCCGACACCGCCAGGTCCGCACGGTCCCGGACGAACGACGCCAACCGCGCCGCCTGGCCGGCAAGGGCCCGCTCCGAGCGCGCCGACACCAGCCACGGCACCGGCACGCCCGCGAGCGCGTGCCCGGCATCCGCCGGCTCCGCCGTGGCCTCGGGGTCGGCGTCGGGCTCCGGCTGTTCGAGGATCACGTGCGCGTTGGTGCCGGAGATGCCGAACGAGGACACGCCCGCGCGCCGTGGTCGCTCCACCCGCGGCCACGCCCGGGACCCGGTGACCAGCTCGACCGCGCCCGATGCCCAGTCCACGTGCGACGACGGCGAATCCACGTGCAGCGTCGCCGGCACCACCCCGTGCCGCATCGCCAAGACCATCTTGATCACGCCGGCCACCCCGGCAGCCGCCTGCGTGTGACCGATGTTCGACTTCACCGACCCCAACAACAGCGGCTCGTGGTCGTCCCGACCCTGCCCGTACGTCGCCAGCAACGCCTGCGCCTCGATCGGATCACCGAGGGTCGTGCCCGTACCGTGCGCCTCCACGACGTCCACGTCACCGACGCCCAGCCGGGCATTGGCGAGGGCCTGCCGGATCACCCGCTGCTGCGACGGACCGTTCGGCGCCGTCAACCCGTTCGACGCACCGTCCTGGTTCACCGCCGTGCCCCGCACCACCGCAAGAACCCGCCGGCCGTCCCGCCGCGCGTCCGACAACCGCTGCACCAACAGCACGCCGACGCCCTCGGCGAGCGCGGTGCCGTCCGCCGCGTCGGCGAACGCCCGGCACCGGGCCACGGGCGAGAGGTTGCCCTGCCGGGTGAAGTCGACGAAGACCGCCGGGGTGGGCATCACCGTCACGCCGCCGGCCAGCGCGAGGTCGCACTCCCCCGACCGCAGCGCCTGCACGGCCAGGTGCAGCGCCACCAGCGACGACGAGCACGCCGTGTCCACCGTCACCGCCGGCCCCTCGAAGCCGAACGAGTACGCCACCCGGCCGGAGGCGATGCTGCCGGCGTTGCCGAGGCCCAGGTAGTCCTCCACGCCCGCCGGCGGGGTCTCGGGCGGGTGGGCGTACCCGTTGTGGGTCATGCCGGCGAAGACGCCGACGCGGGCGCCCTTCAGTCTGGTGGGGTCGATGCCGGCGGACTCGACGGCCTCCCAGGAGGTCTCCAGCAGCAGCCGCTGCTGGGGGTCCATGGCGAGGGCCTCGCGCGGCGAGACCCCGAAGAGCCGGGCGTCGAAGTCTGCGGCGTCGGGCAGGAAGCCGCCCTCCCGCACGGAGGAGGTGCCCGGCCGGGACCGCTCGGGGTCGTGGAGGGCGTCCAGGTCCCAGCCGCGGTCGGTCGGGAAGGAGGCGATGGCGTCCCCGCCGGCGGCGACCAGGTCCCACAGCTCCTCGGCCGTGCGCACGCCGCCGGGGAACCGGCAGCCGGTGCCGACGATCGCGATCGGCTGCTGCGCGTCGGCCTCGACGTCGCGGAGCCGTTGCCGGGTCCGCCGCAGGTCGGCGGTGACTCTCTTCAGGTACTCCCGGAGCTTGTCTTCGGTGTCCATCAACCCAGCCCATCGCGATGCACGGCGGAGACTCGACGTAAGCGACGGTACGAATGCGCAGAAGTCTCAGGCGACACCTGTATCTGTCGTTCGGCTCGCTCGGCCGAGAGCCACGAGGATCCCCATCTGCGGGGAGAAGTTATTGGGTGTGCGCGCGGGCGGACAACCCCTAACCAGGCGTCCGGCCAGCTAGGGGTGTCCCGGTGCCGACCAGTCGCACTAGCGTCGCCTCGACCGGGTCCGCCTACGGCCCGGTCGGGAACCCCAGCCGCCGGGAAGGACCGCCGAGGATGACCACGCCAGATACCGACAACGGCCTGTGGGTGCGACGTTTCCACCCGGCGCCGGGCGGCGCCAGGCGGTTGGTGTGCCTGCCGCACGCCGGCGGGTCGGCCAGCTTCTACTTCCCCGTCTCCCGCAGCCTCTCTCCCGGCGTCGAGGTGCTGGCGATCCAGTACCCGGGCCGGCAGGACCGGCGCCACGAGCCGTGCGTCGGCGACATCCACCAGCTCGCGCGGGAGGTCTTCAGGGTGCTGCGGCCCTGGCTGGACGAGCCGGTGGCCATCTTCGGGCACAGCATGGGGGCGAGCGTCGGCTTCGAGCTGGCCCGGCTGATCGAGCAGGACGGCGGCGCGGCGGCGCACCTGTTCGCCTCCGGCCGGCGGGCGCCGTCGCAGGCGCGGCACGAGACCGTACACCTGCTCGACGACGAGGGCCTGCTGGCCGACGTACGGAAGCTCAGCGGCACCAACCCGGCCGTCCTCGGCGACCAGGAGATGCTGCGGGCGGCGCTGCCGGCGATCCGCAGCGACTACCGGGCCGCGGAGACCTACACCTACCGGCCGGGCCCGCCGCTGAGCTGCCCGATCACGGTCTTCACGGGCGACAGCGACCCGAAGACGACGGTCGAGGAGGCCCGCGCCTGGTCGACCCACACCACCGGCCCGTTCGACCTGAAGGTCTATCCGGGCGGGCACTTCTTCCTGGCCGAGCACCAGGCGGCCGTCCTGGGCGCCATCTCGGCGGCCCTGACGCCGGCGCCGGCCATCTGATCCACCCCGCCCGACGGCCGAGGGGCCCGTCCACCGGTGTCGGCACCGGTCGGCGGGCCCCTCGGCCGTGCGCGGCCTCACCGCTTGTGGGCCACCGCGATCACGTAGTCGAGCTGCGCCAGTTCGCGCTTCATCAGGTCCTGGTTCTTCCAGTGCGCGGCCATGCTCTTGCGTACGGCGGGCTTGACGACGGCGCGGAACTCGGGGTCGTTGGTCCGGTCGGCCATGTACGCCCGCCAGCCCTCCCAGGTCCGCTCCTTGATGGAGTGCACCTCCGGGCTGGCGAAGCCGGCCTCGACGAGTTCCTGCCGGTACGTGTCCCGGTCGTGCCAGTTCTCCTTCGGGATGCTGAACTTGACGAAGCTCAGCGGGCCCGACTGGATGGCGGCCCGGACGACGTCGCCGCTGACCGGGATGATGTCGGCCGTGGCGAGCACGCCGCCCGGGCGGAGCACCCGCAGGGCCTCGGCGAAGAAGGCGCTGCGCGGATAGAAGTGGAACGCGGACTCCAGCGCCACGACCCGGTCGAAGGTGTCGTCCTCGAAGGGCAGTTCGGTGGCGCTGCCGAGGCGGAAGTCGGTGCGGTCGGCCAGCCCCTCCTCCCGGGCCCGGCGCTGGGCGGCCTCGACGTGGTGCGGGGTGATGTTGAGGCCGTACACCTTGGCGATCCGGCGCTCGCGCAGCCACTTGAAGTCCTGGTCGGCGTAGCCGAAGCCGACGTCGAGGACGGTGTCGTCGGGCTTGAGCCCGGCGGCGTCGGCGAGCTTGTCGGCCAGCGCCTCGGCCGCCGTGTCGAGGTCGGTGACCCCGTCGGACCAGTAGCCGACGTTCATGTAGTGGGTGCGGCGGGCCGCGAACTCCACGTCGGGCGACTGGATCTCGTAGAAGCGCCGGACCCGGGTGATGGGGTCGGCGGTGAAGACCGTGCGGATCGCCCGGCCGGCGATCTTCAGGTTCTCGAACATGGGGGTGCTTCCTTCCGGTGGGGGTGGAATGCTGGTCAGCCGCGCCGGAACCGCTGGCGCAGGTCCTCGACGAGCGCGGGCACACCGGCCGGGTCGGCGGCCGTGCCGAAGACGTAGAAGTCGGGCCGGACGAGCACCGCCACGGCGTCGTAGCGCTTGAGGTGGGACAGGTACACGTCGTCGAGGTCGTACGCGGTCGGCGCGGCGCCGGGCCCGGGGGCGGGCGCGCCGGCGGGAACGACCCGGAGGACCCGGGCGTCGAGCGAGGCCAGGAACTCCCGGGCGCCCGCGTCGAGCAGGCCGTCGGGGTCCTCGGCGCAGAGCAGCACGAAGCCGGTGCCGACGACCTCGTCGAAGAGCCCGGCACGCCCGTCGACCTCGACGCGGCCCTGCGGCATCGGCGCGCCGGCGGCGGTGTCGCCGGCCCGGCCGTGCAGGACCCCGCCGGCCAGCGGCTCCAGCAGGGAGCGGGTGCGCGGCCGGGCGGTGCGCCGGCGCAGCTCGGCGAGCATGGCGGCGTCTCGGCCGGCCGCTGCGGCGCGGTCGGTCTCGCAGATCACCGTGCCGGAGTCCATGGACATCCGGATGGCGTGCTGCACGTGCGCGCGGCGCTCCCGCTGGTAGGTGTCGAGCAGGGCGTCGTCGGCGAGGCCGCGGTGCACCAGGTCGAGCTTCCAGGCGAGGTTGACGGCGTCGCGGAAGCCGGAGCTCATCCCCTGTCCCATGAACGGCGGCATGACGTGCGCCGCGTCGCCGGCGATCAGGATCCGGCCGGAGCGCCAGCGGTCGGCCGAGCAGGCCTGGGTGGTGTAGACGCCGTACCGCTCCAGGGTGGCGTTGTCGGGGGTGATGTCGAACAGGCCGAGCAGCCGCCACACGCTCTCGACGCTCTCGAACTCCGCCCGGCTCTCCCCCGGCACCCGCATGAACTCCCACCGCCGGTGCCCGGGGCCGGCCGACACGGCGGTGCGGGGCCGGGCCGGGTCGCAGACCTGGAGGTTGTTCGGCTTGAACTCGCGGGCCTCGTGCGGCACGACGTCGCAGACCAGCCAGTCGTAGGTGAAGCCGAGGTCGGTGACGTCGCCGCCCAGGTGTTCGCGGACGAAGCTGTTGGCCCCGTCGCAGCCGACGACCCAGCGGGCGGCGCGGACCTCCACGCCGTCCGGGCCGGCGATGGTGACCTCGACCCGGTCGTCGCGCTCGGCCAGGCCCGTCACCTGGTACGGGCGCAGCACCGTGACGCCCGGCAGCTCCGCGCCCCGCTCGGCGAGCAGCGCCTCCAGGCCGGGCTGGTAGAAGGAGACCGAGTCGGGCCAGCCCGTCGGGCCGTCGCCGGTCACCTTGACGTGCAGCAGGGTCCGCCCGAAGCCGTTCTTGAAGGTGTACTCCCCCGACGACTCCACCACCGGCCCGAGCCGGTCGGCGACCCCGGCGGCGGCGAGGATCCGACTCGCCTCGCCGTCGTACGACACGGCGCGGGGGAAGTCGTACGGGGTGGCCCACCGCTCGACCGCGGTGACGGTGAGGCCGCGCTGCGCCAGCAGTATCGTGAGCATCTCACCGACCGGGCCGTAGCCCACGATCAGCACGTCGGTCATCAGCATCGCTATCGGATTCCTCGCGAGGTCGGTCGGGCACGGTGTGGTGGGACGGCGGGTGCGTCCGGGGGTCAGCTGCCGAGTTCGGCGTCGATGAGGTCGAAGATCTCGTCGTCGCTGGCCCGGTCGAGGTCGATGTCGAGGTCGGGGTCGCCGCCCGAGCCGGCGCGCATCGTGCGCCACTTGCCGACGAGCGCCTCCAGCCGGGAGCCGATCTGGGCGTGCAGCTCCGGCTCCACGCTGGCCTCGGTCAGCGACCGTTCCAGGTTCTCCAGGTCCGTGAGGACCGGCGGCACGTCGGGGCCGGTGTCCGGCGCGAGCTGGGCGAGCAGGAACGCGGCCAGCGCGTTCGGGTCCGGGTAGTCGAAGATCAGCGTGGCCGGCAGGCGCAGGCCGGTCGCCGTGGTGAGCCGGTTGCGCAGCTCGACGGCGGTCAGCGAGTCGAAGCCGAGCTGGCTGAACGCCCGCCCGGGCGCGACCGCCGCGCGGCTGCCGTGCCCGAGCACGCCGGCCGCCTGCTCGCGGACGAGGTCGACCAGCAGGGCGTGCCGGTCGGGGCCGGCCAGGGCCCCCAGCTCGTCGGCGAGGGTGCGTCCGCCGGCGGCCTGGGCGGCCGACCGGGCGGTGGGGCGTTCCCGCCGGGTCAGCCCGCGCAGCAGGGCCGGCGGGCGGTCGATCCCGCCGAGCGCGCCGACGTCGATCCTGGTCGGCACCAGCACCGGCGCGGCCGTCCGCAGGCCCGCGTCGAACAGGGCCAGGCCGAGGTCCGACGGGATGGCGAGCTGCCCGTCGCGGGCGGTGATCCGGGGGTCGGCCCGGTCCAGCTTGGCGGTCATCTCGCTGGCCTGCTCCCACAGCCCCCAGGCCAGCGACCGGCCCGGCAGCCCCTCGGCCCGGCGGGCCAGGGCGAGGGCGTCGAGGAACGCGTTGGCCGCCGCGTAGTTTCCCTGGCCGGGCACGCCGAAGACGCCGGCGCCGGAGGAGAACAGCACGAACCCGGCGAGGTCGAGGTGCCGGGTCAGCTCGTGCAGGTGCCACGCGGCGTCGAGCTTCGGCGCGAACACGGTGTCGAGGCGCTGCGAGGTCAGGGCGGTGACCACCCCGTCGTCGAGGACCCCGGCGAGGTGCACGACGGCGGTCAGCGGGTGCCGCGCCGGCACGGCCGCCAGCACCCCGGCGAGGCTGTCCCGGTCGGACACGTCGGCGGCCACGGCCGTGGCCTCGGCGCCCAGGGCCCGCAGCTCGGCGAGCGCCTCGGCCGCGCCCGGGGCCCGCTCGCCGCGTCGGCTGACGAGCAGCAGCCGCCGTACGCCGTGGGTCTCCACCAGCCGCCGGGCGACCAGCCGGCCCAGGGTGCCGGTGCCGCCGGTGAGCAGCACCGTGCCGTCGGGGTCCCACGGCCGGGGCACGGTGAGCACGACCTTGCCGACGTGCCGGGCCTGGCTGACGTGGCGGAACGCCTCCGGCGCCTGACGCACGTCCCACACCTGGGTGGGCAGCGGGGTGAGCGCGCCGCGTTCGAAGAGCCCCAGCAGCACGGCGAGCATGCGCTGCACCTCGTCGGGGTCCTCGAGCGTCAGGTCGAAGGCCGTGTAGGCGACTCCCGGGTGGTCGGCGGCGACGCGGTCGGCGTCGCGGATGTCGGTCTTGCCCATCTCGACGAACCGCCCGCCGCGCGGCAGCAGCCGCAGCGAGGCGTCGACGAACTCGCGGGCCAGGGAGTCCAGCACCACGTCGACGCCCCGCCCGCCGGTGGCGGCGGCGAAGCGGGTCTCGAAGTCGAGGGTCCGGGACGAGGCCAGGTGCTCCTCGTCGACGCCCATCGCCCGCAGGGCGTCCCACTTGGCGGGGCTGGCGGTGGCGTACACCTCGGCGCCGAGGTGGCGGGCGAGCTGCACGGCGGCCATGCCGACGCCGCCGGCGGCGGCGTGCACCAGCACCGACTCGCCCCGGCCGAGCCCGGCCAGGTTGACCAGGCCGTGGTAGGCCGTCAGGAAGACCACCGGCACGGAGGCGGCCTGGACGTACGACCAGCCCCCCGGCATCGGGGCCAGCAGTCGGCGGTCGGTGACGGCGACGGGCCCGAAGCAGCCCACGAAGACCCCGAACACCGCATCGCCGGGGCGCAGGTCGGTCACCTCGGCGCCCACCTCGACGACCTCGCCGGCGCCCTCGCCGCCGAGCGGCCCCGCGTCGCCCGGATAGAGGCCGAGCGCGTTGAGCACGTCGCGGAAGTTCAGGCCGGCGGCGCGGACGCGGACCCGGACGTCGCGGGGGCCGAGGGCGGTGTCGGCGGCGTCGGTCGGGCTGAGGGTGAGGTTCTCCAGGCTGCCGCGCACCGGCGCGTCGAGCCGCCACGCGGCGGCGGGCGGGGCGGTCAGCTCGCCCGCCGAGCCGGCGCGCGCCAGTCGCGGCACGTACGCGACGCCGGCGCGGATCGCGGCCTGTGGTTCGTCCGCCGCCAGCAGCGCGGCGACCCGGTCGGGGTCGATGCCGTCGGCGTCGACGTCGACGACGAGCACCTGGCCGGGGTTCTCCGACTGGGCAGAGCGGACCAGCCCCCACGCGGCGGAGGCGGCCGGGTCGGTCACCTCGCCGGCGTGGTGCACGGCCACCGCGCCCCGGGTCACCAGCAGCAGCCGCGACGCCGCCCAGCGGGGTTCGGTGAGCCAGCGCCGCACCGCGTCGAGGGCCGCGACGGCGGCGTGCCGGGCCGCCCGGGGGGCCGGCCGCGTCGGGTCCGCGTCGAGGGGCACGAGGACGGCCCCGGGTAGATCCAGTCCCGCGTCGACGGCGGCGGCGAGCCCGTCCAGCCCCGCGTGGAGCGGGTACCCGTCGAGGCCGGGGGCGACCGCCACGGCCGGGACCGGGGCGACGCCGTCGGCCGGCGGCAGGGGCGTCCAGTCGACGCGGAACAGGGCGTCGCGGGTGGCCCGGTCGTCGCCGACGGCCAGTTCGCCGGCGGAGATCGGCCGCATCGTCAGGGCGGTCACGTCGGCGACCGGGGCGCCGGTGGGGTCGGCGGCGGTCAGCGCGACGGCGTGCGGCCCGACCCGGGTGAGCCGGACGCGCAGCGCGGTCGCGCCGGTGGCGTGCAGGGCGACGCCGTTCCAGGCGAACGGCAGCAGCAGGCGGCCGGCGCCCGCCTCGGCGAGGCCGCCGAAGTGGGCGGCGTGCAGGGCGGCGTCGAGCAGGGCCGGGTGCAGGCCGTAGCGGTCGGCGTCGAGGCGCTGGGCCGCCGGCAGCTCCACCTCGGCGTAGACCTCGTCGCCGCTGGTCCACACGGCCCGCAGCCCCTGGAACGCCGGCCCGTACGCGTAGCCGTCGGCGGCGAGGCCGGCGTAGAAGCCGGTCAGGTCGACGGGGCGGGCGTCGCGCGGCGGCCACTCGGCCGGCGGCGCCGGCGCGGCGGGCTGGGCGGCGGAGAGGGTGGCGCTGGCGTGCCGGGTCCAGGGGCCGTCGGCCGGGCCGTCGGCGGGCCGGGAGTGCAGGGTCACGGCGCGGCGTCCGTCGTCGCCGGCCGCGCCGACGGTCACCTGCACCTGGGTGGCGCCGCCGGCGGGCAGGGTCAGCGGGGCCTCGATGACCAGCTCGTCGAGGACGGGGTGGCCGAGTTCGTCGCCGGCGCGCAGGCAGAGTTCCACCAGCCCGGTGCCGGGCACGAGCACGCTGTCGGTGACCCGGTGATCGGCGAGCCACGGCTGGGCGTCGGTCGACAGCCGCCCGGTGAACAGGTGTCCCCTCGCCTCGGCCAGCGCCACCGACGCCCCGAGCAGCGGGTGCCCGGCGGCGTCGAGGCCGGCGGCGCCGACGTCGCCGGGGCCGGTGACGGGCCGGGGCCAGTAGCGGCGGTGGGCGAACGCGTACGTGGGCAGGTCGACCCGGCGGCCGCCGGCCAGCGCGGGCCGCCAGTCCACGCCGACCCCGGCGACGTGCAGCTGGGCCAGGGAGAGCAGGAACCGGTCGTGTCCGCCCTGGTCCCGCTGCACCGAGCCGACGACCACGGTCCCGCCGTCGTGGTCGGCGAGGGTCTCCTCGATCCCGACGGTGAGCACCGGGTGCGGGCTGCACTCGACGTACGCGTCGTGGCCCTGGTCGTGCAGCGACCGGACGGCCCGTGCCAGTTCGACCGGCTGCCGCAGGTTGCGGTACCAGTAGTCGGGGCCCATCTCCGCGCCGTCGAGCCAGCGCAGGTCGGTGGTGGAGAACAGCGGCACGGCGGCCGGGCCGGGGGCGATGCCGGCGAGGGCCTCGGCCAGCTCGTCGCGGATGCGTTCCACCTGCGCGGAGTGGGAGGCGTAGTCCACGGCGATCGGGCGGACCCGCACCTGCTCGGCGGCCAGCTCGGCGAGGAGTTCCGCCACCGCGCCGGGCTCGCCGGAGACCACCACGGCGGCCGGGCCGTTCACGGCGGCCACCGCGATCCGGTCGCCGAAGCGGGCGACGCGGTCCCGGACCGTGTCGGCGGGCAGCGCGACGGAGGCCATCGCCCCGTGCCCGGCCAGCGCCCGCAGCGCGCGGCTGCGCAGCGCCACCACCCGGGCGGCGTCGGGCAGGGAGAGCACCCCGGCGACGCAGGCGGCGGCGATCTCGCCCTGCGAGTGGCCGACCACGGCGGCCGGCTGGACGCCGTACGAGCGCCACAGCTCGGCGAGCGACACCATCATCGCGAACAGGGCGGGCTGCACCACGTCGACCTCGTCGAGGCCGGGCGCGCCGGGCGCCTGGCGCAGCACGTCCAGCAGCGACCAGTCCAGGTGCGGCCGCAGGGCCGCGTCGCAGGCCGCCATCCGCTCGGCGAACACCGGGGACTGGTCGAGCAGGTCGAGACCCATGCCGAGCCACTGGGAGCCCTGGCCGGGGAAGACGAAGACGCACCTGCCGGCGGGGCCGGCGTCGCCGCGTACCACGGCGGGGTCGGGGCGGCCGTCGGCGAGCGCGTCGAGGGCGGCGGCGATCCGGTCGGGGTCGGCGCCGACGAGCACCGCCCGGGCGTCGAAGGCGCTGCGGCTGGTGGCCAGCGACCACGCCAGGTCGAGGGGGTGCTGGTCGGGCCGGTCGGCGAGGTGGGCACGCAGCCGGCGGGCCTGCCCGGCCAGCGCCTGCGGGGTGCGCGCGGAGAGCAGCCACGGCAGCGCGCGGGGCGTACCGCCGGCGGTCTCCGGGTTCGCCCCGGCGTCCGCCTCCGCTCCGTCGCGCGGTTCCGCCGCCGCCCCGACCGCGACCGGCGCCGCCCCGACCGCCACCGGCGCCGCCCCGACGGCCACCGGTGCCGGCCGGACGACGACCGGTGCCGGCCCGACGGCGACCGGCGCCGGCTCGGCGACCACCGGTGCCGGCTCGGCGGCGGCCTCGACGATCACGTGCGCGTTGGTGCCGCTGATGCCGAACGACGAGACGCCGGCGCGGGCCGGCCGGTCCGTCCGGGGCCAGGGTCGGGCCTCGGTGAGCAGCTCCACCGACCCGGCGTGCCAGTCGATCCGGGAGCTGCGGCGCTCGGCGTGCAGGGTGCGGGGCAGCCGGCCGTGCCGCATGGCGAGGACCATCTTCAGCACCCCGGCCACGCCAGCCGCGGCCTGGGTGTGGCCGAGGTTGGACTTGACCGAGCCGAGCAGCACCGGCGCGGCGTCGGCGGGGCGCTGCCCGTACGTGGCGAGGATCGCCTCCGCCTCGATGGGGTCGCCCAGCGACGTGCCGGTGCCGTGCGCCTCCACCACGTCCACGTCGGCGGCAGTCAGCCCGGCGGCGGCCAGCGCGGCCCGGATGACGCGCTCCTGGCTCGGTCCGTTCGGGGCGGTGAGCCCGTTGGACGCGCCGTCGGAGTTGACCGCCGAGCCGCGGACCACGGCGAGCACCGGGTGGCCCCGGCGGCGGGCCTCGGAGAGCCGTTCCACCACCAGCATCCCGACGCCCTCGGACATGCCGAAGCCGTCGGCGTCCTCCGCGAACGCCTTGCACCGCCCGTCGGCGGCGAGGCCGCGCTGCCGGCTGAACCCGGTCAGCCCGGCCGGGGTCGACATCACGGACACGCCGCCGGCCAGGGCCAGGTCGCAGTCGCCCTGGCGCAGCGCCTGGACGGCCAGGTGCAGCGCCACCAGCGACGCCGAGCAGGCGGTGTCGACGGTGACGGCGGGCCCCTCCAGCCCGAGGGCGTACGCGACCCGCCCGGACAGGACGCTGCCGGCGGTGCCGGTGAGCAGGTGCCCCTCGTCGGCGGTGACCTCCCCGTCGTCGGAGGCGACCCCCGGGGCGACCCGGTCGGCGTAGTCCTGGCCGTGGGTGCCGGCGAAGACGCCGGTACGGCTGCCGCGCAGGGTGAGCGGGTCGATGCCGGCCCGTTCCAGCGCCTCCCAGGAGGTCTCCAGCAGCAGCCGGTGCTGCGGGTCCATGGCGAGGGCCTCGCGGGGGCTGATGCCGAAGAACTCGGCGTCGAAGTCGGCGACGCCGGTGAGGAACCCGCCGGCGCGCACGTACGTCCGGCCGGGCGTGCCGGGCGTCGGGTCGTGGAGGTCGGCCAGCGGCCAGCCCCGGTCGTCGGGCAGGTCGCCGATGACGTCGCCGCCGGCGTCGAGCAGCCGCCACAGCTCCTCGGGGGAGCCGATGCCGCCGGGGAACCGGCAGGCCATGGCGACGACGGCGACCGGCTCGTCCAGGGCGACGGTGGCGGCGTCGGTGACCTCCGTGGCGGCGGTGCCGAGCAGGCGGGCGTGCAGGTGGGCGGTGAGCAGTTCGGGGGTGGGGTGGTTGAACACGGCGTGCGGGGCGAGCCGGACGCCGGTGACGGCGGTGAGCCGGTTGCTCAGTTCCACCGCCATCAGCGAGTCGAAGCCGAGTTCCCTGAAGGGGCGGCGCGGCTCGACCTGTTCCGCGCCGGTGTGCCCGACCACCGTGGCGCAGCGGGTGCGCACGAGGTCCAGCAGCAGGGCGGCGCGGTCGGGCTCGGCCAGGTCGGCCAGCCGGTCGGCGAAGCTCTCGGTGGCGGCGGGCGCGGCGCCGGCGTTGACGGCCCGGCGGGGCGGCGGTGGCAGCAGGGCGCGCAGCAGGGCGGGCACCTCGCCGGAGGCTCGGACGGCGGCGAGGTCGAGGCCGATCGGCACCACGGCCGGCCGGTCGGCGCGCAGCGCGGCGTCGAGCAGCGTCAGGCCGGCGGCCGTGTCGAGGGGGCGGGTGCCGCCCCGGGCGAGCCGGGCCAGGTCGGCGGGGGTGAGCCGGCCGGCCATCCCGTCCTCGGTGGCCCACAGCCCCCAGGCCAGGGCGGTCGCCGGCAGGCCGTGGGCGCGGCGGTGCGCGGCGAGCGCGTCGAGGAACGCGTTGCCGGCGGCGTAGTTGCCCTGGCCGGGGCTGCCGAAGACGGCGGCGGCCGACGAGAACAGCACGAACGCGGCCAGGTCCAGCCCGGCGGTGAGCTCGTGCAGGTGCCACGCCCCGTGCACCTTGGCGCGCAGGGCCCGGTCCCAGCGGACCGGGTCGAGGTCGGTGAGCAGCGCGTCGTCGGTGGCCCCGGCGGCGTGGACCACGGCGACCAGCCGGTCGGCCAGCGGCGCGAGGACCTCGGCGAGGGCCGCCCGGTCGGTCACGTCGGCCGCGACCACGCGGACGGTGACGCCGGCGTCGGTCAGGTCGGTGGTCCAGTCGCCGGCCCGGCCGGTGCGGCTGAGCAGGACCAGCTCGGCGACGCCGTGCGCGGTGGCGAGGTGGGTGGCGACGTGCCGGCCGATCCCGCCCGTGCCGCCGGTGACGAGCACCGTGCCGCCGGCCAGCACCGGGGCCGGCGCGCCGGCCGGCGGGTGCGCGACGGGCCGGAGCCGGGGCAGCGCCGCCCTGCCGTCGCGGACGGCGACCTCGGGCTCGTCCCCGGCGACGGCCAGCGCCGCCCGGACGGTGGCGTCGTCGGTGGCGTCGAGGCGCAGCAGCAGGAACCGGTCGGGGTGCTCGGCCTGGGCGACCCGGACCAGCCCGGCCACCGGGGCGTGCACCGGGTCGGCGTCGCGGACGGCCACGGCCAGCCGGGTGGTCTCCGCGCGGGGGTCGGCCAGCCAGCGCTGGAGCACGTCGAGGACGGCGAGGCCGGCGGCGTGCGCCCGGCCGGGCACCGGTGCGGCCGGGTCGCCGTCGCCGACGCGCAGCACCAGCAGCGGCGGCAGCGGCCCGTCCGGGGGTGTGTCGTCGGCGAGCGTCCAGGCGGGCGCCGGCGTCGCCGGGAACGCCGCCGGCGACCAGTCGACGGCGTACAGCCCGGCGGGCGCGGGCGCCGGCGCGTCGCCGGGCGGCGGCGCCACGGCGCGCAGCACCACCCGGTCCGCGTCGAGCACGGGCGCGCCGGCGGCGTCGACGGCGCTCAGCGTCACCGCGTCCGCCCCGGCGGGGGCCAGGGTGACGCGCAGGGCGTGCGCGCCGGTGGCGTGGACGCGTACCCCCGTCCAGTCGGTGGCCGCCAGCCGGGCCGTGGGCGCGGCGCCGGCGTCGTCGGTGGCCGCGGCGCCCGGACCGGCGGCGCCGGGGGCGAAGTCGGCGAGCGGGAGCAGGCGCAGGGCCGCGTCCAGCACCTGCGGGTGCACGCCGTACCGCTCGGCGTCCGGGTCCCGGGCGTCCTCGGGCAGGCGTACGTCGACGTGGAGCCGGTCGGCGGCGACCCACGCGGCCCGGGCCAGGTCCCCGGCGGCCGCCCGGCCCCGGGGGGTGGTCAGGTCCACCGGCCGGGCGCCGGCGGGCGGCCAGGCCGGCGCGAGGGCGCTGTGGCCGGTCGCCGGGTCGGCGGGGCCGAGCACCGCCTCGGCGACCTCCCGCCACGGCTGCCCGTCGCCGGGCCGGGCGTGGCAGCGCGCCGTCCGGTGCCCGTGCTCGTCCGGCGCGGACACGCCGACCTGCACCTCGACGGTCAGCTCGGCGGGCAGCGGCACCGGCTCGGGGACGCGCAGCCGCCGCACGGTCGGGGCGCCGAGCCGCTCGCCGAGGTGGGTGAGCATGTCCAGCAGCGCCGTGGCGGGCAGCAGCGCCGGCGTGCCGTCGCCGGGGGCGGCCAGCCACGGCTGGGCGGCCGCGGAGACCTGACCGGTGCAGACCACCTCCCCGGTGCCGGCGACCGGCAGCACCCTGCCGAGCAACGGGTGCCCGGCGTCGGCCGGTCCCGCGCCGCCCGGGCCGCCGGTCGCGGCGCCGGCGGGCAGCCAGTAGTGCCGGCGCTGGAAGGCGTACGTGGGCAGGTCGACCGGGCGGTGCGGGCCGGGGCCGGCGAGGGCGGCGCGGTCCACGGCGACGCCCCGCACGTGCAGCCGCGCCACGGCGGCGAGCAGCGCCGTCGGCTCGCCGGCGACGCCCCGTACGGCGGGCACGAAGGCCAGCTCGTCGGCCTCGGCGGCGAGGCAGTCCTGGGCCATGGCGGTGAGTACGCCGGCCGGGCCGATCTCCAGGAAGGTGGTGACGCCCTGCCGGTGCAGGGCCCGTACGCCGTCGTGGAAGCGGACGGTGCCGCGCGCGTGCGCCACCCAGTGCTCGGGCGAGCAGAGCCGGGCCGGGTCGACGGGGTGGCCGGTCAGGTTGGACACCACCGGCAGGTGCGGGGCGCGGTACGTGAGGCCGGCCGCCACCTCGCGGAACGCGTCGAGCATCGGCTCCATGCGCGGCGAGTGGAACGCGTGCGACACCCGCAGCCGGCTGGTCCGCCGCCCGGCGGCGCGCAGGGCGGCCGCGACGGCCAGCACGGCGTCGGTGTCGCCGGAGATCACCACGGAGGTCGGGCCGTTGACGGCGGCGAGGCCGACCCGGTCGGTCAGGTGGGCGGCGACCTCGGCCTCGTCGGCCTCGACGGCGACCATCGCGCCCCCGGCGGGCAGCTGCTGCATGAGCCGGGCCCGCGCGGCGACGAGCGTCGCCGCGTCGGCGAGCGGGAACACCCCGGCCACGTGCGCGGCGGCCAGCTCGCCGACGGAGTGCCCGAGCACCGCGTCGGGGCGCACGCCCCAGCTCTCCAGCAGGCGGAACAGCGCCACCTCGAAGGCGAACAGCCCCGGCTGGGTGTAGAGGGTCTGGTCGAGCCGCTCGGCCAGGGCGCTGCCCTCGGGGGCGAACACCGCGTCCGCGACGGGGTGCGGGGCGTGGCCGGCGAGGCAGCGGTCCAGTTCGGCGCAGGCGGCGTCGAAGGCGTCGGCGAAGACGGGGTACGCCGCGTGCAGTTCGCGGCCCATGCCGGGGCGCTGGCCGCCCTGCCCGCCGAAGAGCAGGCCGAGTCGGCCGTCGACGACCCGGCCGGTCAGCAGCGCCGGGACGTCCGGATCGGGTTCGCCCCGGGTCAGCGCGGTCAGCCCGGCGCGGGCGGCGGCCGGGTCGCCGGCCAGCACCACGGCCCGGTGTTCCAGGGCGGCGCGGGTGGTGGCGAGCGCGTGCCCGACGTCGGCGGCGTCGGCGTCCGCCCCGGGCCCGTCGAGCCAGGTCAGCAGCCGGGCGGCCTGGTCCCGCAGCGCCTCGTGGGAGGCGCCGGCGAGCAGCCACGGCACCGGCGGTCGCGCGGTGCCGGGGACGGCCCCGGGCGACGGTCGCCGGTCGGCCGTCCCGCGTCCCGCCGCGGCCGGCCGGTCCGCCGTCGGGCCGGCGGGGGGCGCCTCGACGATGAGGTGGGCGTTGGTGCCGCTGATGCCGAACGACGAGACGCCGGCCCGGCGCGGGCGGCCCGCGTCGGGCCACGGCCGGGCCCGGGTGAGCACCTCGACGGCCCCGGCCGACCAGTCCACCTCGGACGTGGGCGCGTCCACGTGCAGGGTGCGGGGCATCGTGGCGTGCCGCATGGCGAGCACCATCTTGATCACACCGGCGGCGCCGGCGGCGGCCTGGGTGTGGCCGAGGTTGGACTTCAGCGAGCCCAGCCGCAGCGGTTCGGCGTCGCCGCGGCCGGTGCCGTACGTGGCGAGCAGCGCCTGTGCCTCGATCGGGTCGCCGAGCCGGGTGCCCGTGCCGTGCGCCTCGACGACGTCCACGTCGGCGGCGGCGAGGCCCGCGGCGGCCAGTGCGCGGCGGATAACCCGCTCCTGGGCGGGGCCGTTGGGGGCGGTGAGCCCGTTGGACGCGCCGTCGGAGTTGACGGCGGAGCCGCGCAGCACGGCGAGGACGGGGTGGCCGTGCCGGCGGGCGTCGGAGAGCCGTTCCAGCAGCAGCACCGCGACGCCCTCGGACCAGCCGGTGCCGTCGGCGCCGTCGGCGAACGCCTTGCACCGGCCGTCCGGGGCGAGCCCGCGCTGCCGGCTGAACTCGACGAACGCCTGCGGGGTGCCCATCACCGCCACGCCGCCGGCCACCGCGAGGGAGCAGTCCCCGGCGCGCAGCGCCTGGGCGGCCAGGTGCAGCGCCACCAGCGACGACGAGCACGCGGTGTCGACGGTGACCGCCGGCCCCTCCAGCCCGAGCGCGTACGCGACCCGCCCGGAGACGACGCTGCCGGCGGTGCCCACGCCGAGGTAGCCCTCGGTGCCGGGCGGGGCCTGGCGCAGGTTCGCGGCGTAGTCGTGGTGCATGACGCCGGTGAAGACGCCGGTGGCGCTGCCCCGCAGCGAGGTGGGGTCGATGCCGGCGCGCTCGAACAGCTCCCAGGACGTCTCCAGCAGCAGCCGCTGCTGCGGGTCCATGGCCAGCGCCTCGCGGGGGCTGATCGCGAACAGGCTGGCGTCGAAGTCGGCGGCGTCGCTCAGGAAGCCGCCCACCCGCACGTACGAGGTGCCGGGGCGGTCGGGGTCGTCGGAGAACAGCTGCGCCAGGTCCCAGCCCCGGTCGGCCGGGAACTCCGTCAGCCCTTCCCGGCCCTGGTCGACCAGTTCCCACAGCTCCTCGGGGGAGCCGACGCCGCCGGGGAGCCGGCAGGCCATGGCGACGACGACCACGGGATCGTCGGCGGCGGACGGCGGCGCGGGCCGGCCCGGCGCCGGGCCGGGCTCCGGGGCGGCCCCGCGCAGCCGGGCGGCGAGGTGCCGGGCGAGGGCGTCCGGGCTGGGCTGGTCGAAGGCGGCCGTGGCGGAGAGCCGTACGCCGGTGGCCCGGGCCAGCCGGTCGCGCAGGGCGACCGCGCCGACAGACGTGAAGCCGAGTTCCTTGAAGGCCCGGGCCGGGCGGACGGCGGCCGGCCCGGGCAGGCCGGCCACCTCGGCGGTGGCGGCGCGGACCAGGTCGAGCAGGATCCGGTCGCCCTCGGCGGTGCCCAGCCCGGCCAGCCGGCGGCGCAGCTCGGCGGCGTCCCGGTCGTCGGCGGCGTCGCGGTCGGCCCCGGCGGGCGTACGCCAGGCGGGGTGGGCGGCGTCGGCGTGCCCCGGGGGGCGGGCGAGCAGCAGCAGCTCGTCGCCGTCGTGGGCCGCGTCGAACGCGTCGAGGTCGGCGCGGGCCTGCGCCGGCGTGGCGCCGCTCCCCGCTCCCGCGTGGCCTCCGGTCGCCCCGGCGGCGGCGGGCGACGGC
>NZ_JBSGDY010000068.1:0-30007 GCF_053602615.1 Micromonospora sp. NPDC004336 | reverse complement strand
CGGCTGGTCGCCCGGGACGGCGCCCGCACCGCGAGCGCGCCGCTGCCCGCCGGCTTCGACGCGGCGGCCGGCCACAACCTCGCCGTCAAGGTACGCGGCCGCCAGCTCACGGCCGAGCTGAGCCCCGCGCGGCTCGGCGACCAGGTCGCGACGCTGTCGCTGCGGCTGGAGCGGCCGGTCGTCGGCCGGATCGCGCTGACCGCCACCGGCGGCGACGCCGGCTTCGACAACGTCAGCGTCGCCCGCCTGCACCGGCCCGTGCGGCACGCCGCGCCCGAGCCGCGGGCCGGCGGCCTGCTGCCGGCATACTCCGACGAGTTCACCGACGGGCTGGACCCGGCGTGGCGGTGGGTCCGGCCGGACGCCGCGGCCACCGTCGCCGGCGGGGCGCTGCGCTGGCCGGTGCAGGGCGCCGACCTGACCGGCACCGGCAACACCGCCGGCGTGCTGCTGCGCGACGCGCCGACCGGCGACTACGTGGTCGAGACGAAGGTGACCCTCGACCTCGGCGAGGAGACCGTACGCAACTACCAGCAGGCCGGCCTGGTCGCCTACGTCGACGACGACCGCTTCGCCCGGCTGGCCCAGGTCGCCATCTGGAACACCCGGCAGGTCGAGTACGGCTACGAGCTGCCCTTCGCCGGCCAGCCGGTCTACGGCGGCAACATCGTCGGCACCCCGACGACGACCACCTGGCTGCGACTGGCCCACCGGGTCGACCCGGCCACCGGCGAGCACGAGTTCCGGGCCGGCTCCAGCCGGGACGGGCGGAACTGGACGTGGGGCGGGGTGTGGACCTTCCCGGCCGACACCACCCCGCGCATCGGGCTGGTCGCGCACGGCGGCGCCGAGCCGGCGCTCACCGCACGGTTCGACTACCTGCGCTTCCACCGAGCGGGGTGATCGTCCGGCTCTGCCCGTCGTAGCTGCGCCCGGCCACGAACGCGCCGGTCGGGCGGTCGACGCCGGCCACCGCCCGGGCGAGCCTGCGGTCGGCGTCGCGGAAGCGCAGCGCCAGGCTCAGGTGCGGCAGCCAACGGCCCGGCGCGTGCCACGGGTTCTGCCCCGTCGCGCCGGCGAGCGCGTCCCAGACGGCCGCGTGCAGTGCCGTCAGCTCCGGCGACGGGCGGACCAGCCACACCAGCGGCGCGCTGCCGTCGAGGACAGCGATCCGGTCCAGCCGTACCGGCAGCGGCACCGCCGCGTCGACCAGGGCGGCCAGCCGCTCCCGCCCGCCGGGCGGGAACTCGTCCACCGAGGCGAGGGTCAGGTGCGGCCGGTTCGTCGGGTGGACGTTGCGGGCCAGGCTGGGCAGGCCCGCCTCGGCCAGCCGCGTCCACGCCCCGCGCACCGCCGCCTCCAGCCCGGGCGAGCAGAGCAGTTCGACCGTACGCACGCCGCCAGGCTATCGGCCCGACCCCGCCTGCCGGCCGCGCCCACCCCAGCCGTCGTCCGGCCCGCCTCGTCGTCGTCCGGCCGGTTCCCGCCCGGCCGCCGAGCCTGGGCCGGGACGCCGGACGGCCCGTCAGAGCCAGCCGTTGTCCCGGGCGGTCCGGGCCGCCTCGGCCCGGCTGGCCGCGCCCAGCTTCTGCACCGCCGCGGCGAGATAGTTGCGGACCGTGCCGCTGGACAGGTGGGCCCGGCGGGCGATCAGGGCGACCGGGGCGCCGTCCTCGGCCAGCCGCAGCGTGTCCAGTTCCCGGGGCGTCAGCGGGCACGGCGGGATGGTCAGCGCGTCGGCGGCCAGCGCCGGATCGACGTACCGGCCGCCGGAGTGCACCCGCCGGATCACGTCGGCGAGCGCCCCGCCGGGCGCGCCCTTCGGCAGGAAGCCCCGCGCGCCGGCGGCGAGCGCCCGGGCCAGGTGCGCGGGCCGCCCCTGGCCGGTGAGGATCACCACCGCGCAGGAGGGCAGCACCCGGGTCAGCTCGGCGGCGACCTGGAAGCCGTCCGGGCCCGGCATGCTCAGGTCCACCACGGCGACGTCGGGGCGGTGGGCCAGGCCGGCGGTCACCGCGGCGGCGCCGTCGGCCGCCTGCGCCACCACCGTCAGGTCGTCCTCCAGGTCGAGCAGGGCGGCGAGGGCGGCCCGGATCAGCTCCTCGTCGTCGGCGAGCAGGACGCGGATCATGAGGCCGTCGGCACGATCGCCTCGACGGTGAAGACCCCGTCCTCCCGGTGGGTGCGCAGCTCCCCGCCGACGGTGGCCAGCCGCTCGGCCAGCCCGCGCAGCCCGTGGCTGTGCCGGTCGGGCGCGGTGGCCGCGCCCGCGCCGTCGTTGGTCACCGTCATCCGCGCCACGTCCGCCTCCTGGTCGATCTCGATCCGGCACCAGCCGGCCCGGCTGTGCCGCAGCACGTTCGTGCCGGCCTCGCGGAGCACCGCCGCGAGCTGGGCGGCCGCCTCCGCCGGCAGCTCGCCGGCGGGCGACACCACCGTGCACCGCACCCCGGAGGAGCGCAGCACCTGCCCGACGGCGGCGGCCTGCTCGGCCAGGTCGACGCGGCGGTAGCCGTGCACCGTACGACGCAGCTCGGCCAGGGCGGTGGCGGCCAGCCGCTGCGCCTCGGCCGCCTCCCGGCCCGCCCGCTCGGCGTCGGTCGGCGCGAGCCGCGCGGCGAGTTCCGCCTTCAGGGCGATGACGGTGAGGTGGTGTCCGAGCAGGTCGTGCACGTCACCGGCGAAGCGCAGCCGCTCCTGCGCCGCGGCGAGCCGGGCCTGGGCGAGCTGCCCCCGGCCGGCCTGGACCAGCATGTCCCAGAACCACACCTGGAACCCGTTGACGGCGGCCAGCCCGAGGCCGACGCCCCCGCTGACCACCACGGACCGGGCGACCGGCGTGCCGGTCGTCGCCGCGACCACCGCGGCGACCGCGACCACGGCGGCCGCCACCGGTGGCACCGCCCGGAACCGGGCGACCAGCGGCACCGCGCCGACGAGCGACGCGCCCAGCCAGGCCCAGGTGGGCCACGCGCCGACCGCGACCGGCGCCACCAGCGGCACGCTCAGCACCGCCACCACGGCGAACGCCACCCGGCACCGGCGGCGGGCCCGGTCGCTCACGTCCGGCGTGACCGCCGCCCAGACGGCGGCGGCCAGCACCACGGCGACGGCGACGAGCCCCACCGCGCCGAGCGCCACCCGCGGGGCGGCCGGCTCGCGGGCCAGCCCGATCGCCGGCAGGGCCAGGGCGGAGGCCACCCCGACCGCGAGCGAGACCAGCGCGCCGGCCCGCGCCCGACGCAGCCGCCGGTCCGCACCGGTCACCGTCGGGTCGAACGCCACGGTCCGAATGGTAGGGCCCTGGACCGACGCCGCCGTACCGCCGAACGCACGGACCGGCCGGGCGTTCCGCACGGTCGACCGGTGACACGGCGCGGGTGCCGCCCGCGCCGACCCGGCCGCAGGCTCGACGGCATGACGCAGACGATGACGAACACCAGCGCAGGGGCGCCGCACGCCGGTCACGCCCGTCCCGACCGGCCGCGCGCCGCACTGGTGCGGCACCTGCTGGAGATGGTCCTGGCGATGATCGCCGGAATGCTGCTGCTCGGGCCGCTGCGGGCGAGCGCGGGCGCCGCGCTGGGCCTCTCCCCCGTGCTCGACCGGGCCGACGTCGGGGCGCTGCTGATGGCGACGGAGATGAGCGTCGGCATGGCGGTGTGGATGCGGTACCGGCGGCACTCCTGGCCCGCCGTCGGCGAGATGACGGCGGCGATGTACCTGCCGATCCTGCTGCTGCTCGTACCCTTCGGGGCCGGGCTGATCGGCGCGGACGCCCTGCTCGTCGGCGGGCACCTGCTGATGCTGCCGGCGATGGTGCTCGCGGCGCTGCGCCGGCGCGACGAGTACGCCCGGCACCCGGCCGACGCCCCCGCCGTGCCGCGTCACCGGCTGGTCGCGGCGCTGGCGCGGCGCTGGCCGACCGGGCTCGCGCTGCTGATGACGCTGGACATGCTCCTCTCCCCGGCGGTTCTCCCCGCGCCGATCCTGCTGGTGCTGCCGGTGGCGTACCTGGTCATCGGCGCGGTACGCGGGCAGTTGGGCGGGCGTCGGATGCTCGCCCTCCAGCTGGCCGGGCTGGTCGCCTGGTCGGCGCTGGTCCTGGCCGCCCTGACGGTCGACGGTGAGCTGGCCGGCTGGCTGGTGGCCGCCGGCTGGCTCGGCCACGCGGCCTGGGACGTGGCGCACCACCGCGCGAACCGGGTCGTCCCGCGCGGCTACGCGGAGCTGTGCGCGGTCTTCGACACGGGCGTCGCGCTCGCCGTCGTGCTGGCCCTGCTGGCCCGATGACCTCCGCCCGGAGGGGTCGCCGGCACGGGGCGGCGACCCCTCCGGGCGGGCTGTTGTGCCGGTCGGCGAAATCGCCGGCCGGCGGTGATGAAAAGCTTGCCGTATGAGTTCCGCACCCGTACGGCACGACCCACCGACCGACCCCTCCCCGGACGCCCCCGACGAGGCGACCGCCTTCGCGGACCTCGGGCTGCGCGCCGAGCTGCTGGGCGCGCTGTCCGCCCTCGGCTACGAGGAGCCCACGCCGATCCAGCGGGAGGCGATCCCGCCCCTGCTGGCCGGCCGGGATTTGCTCGGCCAGGCGGCGACCGGCACGGGCAAGACGGCCGCCTTCGCCCTGCCGCTGTTGCAGCGGATGCCCGACGACCGGCCCGGCGACCCGGTGGCGCTGGTGCTGGTGCCGACCCGTGAGCTCGCGGTGCAGGTGTCGGAGGCGTTCCACCGCTACGGCAAGGACCTCGGCGCGCGGGTGCTGCCGATCTACGGCGGGCAGCCGATCGGCCGGCAGCTGCGCGCGCTGGACGCGGGCGTGGACGTCGTGGTGGCCACGCCGGGCCGCGCGCTGGACCACATCGCCCGGGGGACGCTGAACCTGGGCTCGCTGGCCACGGTGGTGCTGGACGAGGCCGACGAGATGCTCGACATGGGTTTCGCCGAGGACATCGAGGCGATCCTGGAGCACACGCCGGAGCAGCGGCAGACGGTGCTGTTCTCGGCGACGATGCCGGCGCGCATCGACGGGCTGGCGCGCAAGCACCTGACCGACCCGGTGCGCATCCTCATCGCCCGTGAGCAGCCGGTGGCCGGCGAGGCGCCCCGGGTGCGGCAGAGCGCGTACATCGTCGCCCGGGGGCACAAGCCGGCGGCGCTGGGCCGGGTGCTGGACGTCGAGTCGCCCACCGCGGCGATCGTCTTCTGCCGCAGCCGGGAGGAGGTCGACCGGCTCACCGAGACCATGAACGGCCGGGGCTACCGGGCCGAGGCGCTGCACGGCGGGATGAGCCAGGAGCAGCGCGACCGGGTGATGGGCCGGCTGCGCACGGGCACCGCCGACCTGCTGGTGGCCACCGACGTGGCCGCCCGTGGGCTGGACGTCGAGCAGCTCACCCACGTGGTCAACTACGACGTCCCGTCGGCCCCCGAGTCGTACGTGCACCGCATCGGCCGGGTGGGTCGGGCCGGGCGGGAGGGCGTGGCGATCACCCTCGCGGAGCCGCGCGAGCACCGGATGCTCAAGACCATCGAGCGGGTCACCGGGCAGCGGATCACCATCGACAAGATCCCGACGGTGGCGGACATGCGCACCCGGCGGCTGGAGCTGACCCAGGGCGCGCTGCGGGAGAGCCTGCTGGAGGACGACCTCGACCCGTACCGGGCGATCGTCGAGTCGCTGACCGACGAGTTCGACCTGGTGGAGGTGGCGCTCGCAGCGGTGAAGCTGGCGCACGAGGCGACCTCGCCGGGCTCCGACGACGAGGAGGAGATCCCGCAGGTCCCGGTCCGGGGCCCGCGCGAGGGCCGGCCGGAGAGCGGCGGCCGGGGCGAGCGGCGCGGCGGCGCCCGCCCGCGTACCGGCGGCACCACCCAGGTCTTCATCGGGCTGGGCCGGCGGGCCGGGGTGCGCCCGCAGGACCTGGTGGGCGCGATCACCGGCGAGACCGGCGTCAGCGGCCGGGACATCGGGTCGATCGAGATCGCCGACCGGTTCTCGCTGGTGGAGGTGCCCCACTCCGTTGCCGACGAGGTGATCGCGGGGCTGCGCGGCAGCACCATCAAGGGCCGCAAGGCGACCGTACGCCGGGATCGTGACGGCGACGGGGGCGGCGAGCGCCGCTTCGACGGGGCCGACCGGCGCGAGCGCCGCGACCGCGACTTCGACCGCCGCGACCGCCGCTGAGCCGGCGCGGAACGGACGAGGCGGCGCGGCGCGGCGGGTGGACCCGGCGCGCCCTTCCGAGCTGACGTCGCGAACGACTCAGCTCGACTGGGTCCGCGCGGGCCACTCTGCCCCCTCGCCGAGGCCGGGCACCCGCGAGGCGGGGCCCCTGCGACGCGGATGGCGTCGGCAGGGGCCCCTTCCGTCTCAGGCCGCGGCGAGCGCCGGGCCGTCCAGCGGCTGGGTGTCGACGTCGGCCGGGCGCAGCGCCAGGGCGAGCACGTCGGCGACGTCGGCGAGGGTGTGCACGGTCAGCGCGTCGCGGACCTCGGCGGGCAGGTCGTCGAGGTCCGGCTCGTTGCGGGCCGGGATGATCACCTCGGTCAGGCCGGCCCGGTGGGCGGCGAGCAGCTTCTGCTTGACCCCGCCGATGGGCAGCACCCGGCCCGAGAGGGTCACCTCGCCGGTCATCCCGAACTCGGGGCGCACCGGCCGGCCGCTGGCCAGCGAGGCGAGGGCGGTGACCATGGTGATGCCGGCGCTGGGGCCGTCCTTGGGCACCGCGCCCGCCGGCACGTGCAGGTGGATCCGCCGCCCGGCGAGGGCGTTGGGGTCCAGCCCGAGCCGGCGCCCGTTGGAGCGCAGGTACGACAGCGCGATGTGCGCCGACTCCTTCATCACGTCACCGAGCTGGCCGGTCAGCGTCAGCCCCGGCTCGCCCTCCATGCTGGTCGCCTCGATGAAGAGCACGTCGCCGCCGGCGCCGGTGACGGCCAGGCCGGTGGCGACGCCGGGCACGGCCGTACGCTCCGCCGACTCGGGGGTGAACTTCGGCCGCCCGAGGTAGGTGGCGAGGTTGCCGGTGTCGACGCCGACCGGCGCCGGGTCGGTGGCCAGGGCCACCGCGACCTTGCGCAGGATCTTCGCGAGCGCCCGTTCGAGCTGCCGCACGCCGGCCTCCCGGGTGTACTCGCCGGCGATCCGGGCGAGCGCGTCGTCGGCCACGGTCACCTCGTCGGCGGTCAGCCCGGCCCGCTCCCGCTGCCGGGGCAGCAGGTGGTCCCGGGCGATGGCGACCTTCTCCTCCTCGGTGTACCCGTCCAGGGTGACCAGTTCCATCCGGTCCAGCAGCGGGCCGGGGATCGCCTCCACCACGTTGGCGGTGGCCAGGAAGAGCACGTCGGACAGGTCGAGGTCGACCTCCAGGTAGTGGTCGCGGAAGGTGTGGTTCTGCGCCGGGTCGAGCACCTCCAGCAGGGCGGCGGCCGGGTCGCCGGAGTAGCCGGCGGCCAGCTTGTCGACCTCGTCGAGCAGCACGACCGGGTTCATCGAGCCGGCCTCGCGCAGGGCCCGCACGATGCGGCCGGGCAGCGCGCCGACGTAGGTGCGCCGGTGGCCGCGGATCTCGGCCTCGTCGCGGACGCCGCCGAGGGAGACCCGCACGAAGTTGCGGCCGAGCGCCCGGGCGACCGACTCACCGAGGCTGGTCTTGCCGACGCCGGGCGGGCCGGCGAGGGCGAGCACGGCGCCGGAGCCGCGGCCGCCGACGACGCCGAGGTTGCGCTCGGCGCGGCGGTTGCGCACGGCGAGGTACTCCAGGATGCGGTCCTTGACGTCGGCCAGGCCGGCGTGGTCGGCGTCGAGCACCGCGCGGGCCGCGGCCAGGTCGGTGTTGTCCTCGGTACGCGTGCTCCACGGCATCTCCAGCACCGTGTCGAGCCAGGTACGGATCCAGCCCGCCTCCGGCGAGGCGTCGCTGGCCCGCTCCAGCTTGCCGACCTCGCGCAGCGCCGCCTCGCGTACCTTCTCGGGCAGCTCGGCGGCCTCGACGCGGGCCCGGTAGTCGGCGGAGCCGTCCGGCTCGTCCTCGCCGAGTTCCTTGCGGATGGCGGCGAGCTGCTGGCGCAGCAGGAACTCCCGCTGGGACTTCTCCAGCCCCTCGCGGACGTCGGTGCTGATCTGCTCGGCGACCTCCTGCTCGGCCAGGTGGTCCCGCACCCAGCCGACGAGCAGCTCCAGCCGGGCGGTGACGTCCGGCGCGGCGAGCAGCTCGGTCTTCTGGGCGAGGCTGAGCCAGGAGACGTAGCCGGCCGAGTCGGCCAGCTCGGAGAGGTCGGTCATCCGCTCGATCGCGTCGATGACCTGCCAGGCGCCGCGCTGCTGGAGCACGGACGTCATGAGGGCGCGGTACTCGCGGGCGAGTTCGCGGGCGCGGCCGGCGGGGGCGGGTTCGTCGAGTTCGGTCGCCTCGACCCAGAGGGCGGCGCCCGGGCCGGGCACGCCGGAGCCGATCCGGGCCCGGGACAGGCCGCGGACGACGGCGGCCGGTTCGCCGCTGGGCAGCCGGCCGACCTTCTCGATGGTGGCGACCGCGCCGACGGGGCCGTACTCGCCGTCGAGGCGGGGCACGGCGAGCAGCTTGCCCTCGCCGGTGGCGCGGGCCGCGTCGACGGCGGCCTGGGTGGTCGGGTCGAGGGTCACCGGGATGACCATGCCGGGCAGCAGCACGGCGTCGGTCAGGGGAAGTACCGGAAGAGTAGCCATCGAACACCTGCTATCGCGTTGAGTTGAGCGTGTCCAACTCAAGTAACAAAACGTTCCCCTTGTTCCGTGGTGTGACCCAGACCACTGTCTCGTGCCGGGGCGCGCGACGGGAACAGCAGGTCACGCACCAGGGCGCCGCCGCCGGCGACCGCCACGGCGAGCGGGATCGCCAGGCTGGTCAGCGCCAGCGCGGCGACCGTCCAGCCGGGCAGCCCGGCGGCCGCCGCGACGCCGGTGAGCACCACGAAGGCGGCGAGCTTGCGCCGGACGCGGGGCAACGGGACGGCCACGGACATGGTGTTCTCCCTCCGGTCGGGTCAGAGCAGGACGAGCAGGGCGGCACCGACGGCCGCCGCGGGGACGGTGGTGATGACGGTGGCCAGCGCCGCCGAGTGCCGGCGCAGCGCGGCGAGCGGGATCAGGGCGTCGCCGTCCTGGCTGATCGCGTTGGCGACCAGCGTGGGCAGCGGCAGCCCGCCGCTGACGTACAGGCCGGTGAAGACGATCTGCACGGCGCAGCCGGGGATGAGGCCGATCCCCGCGCCGACGAGCACGCCGACGAGGCCGGTGATCGCGAGCTGCGAGCCGTCGAACCCGGTCGTCGTGGTCACCACCTGCCAGCCCAGGTACGCCACGGCGACCCAGACGGTGACGAAGGACGCCTCGTGGGCGCTGTGCCGCAGCGTCTCCCGCAACGAACGGGGCTGCGCGGTCTCCAGGCTGTCGTCGGCCAGCTTCCCCCGCCCGCCGGCGAAGATCAGCGCGGCGGTGAGCGAGCCGAGCACCCCCAGCGCCAGGTAGGGATCGACGCCGCCGAGGGAGCGGGTCAGCGCGGCCGGGTCGACCAGCTGGAAGACCACCGGCACCGACACCGCGAACGCCGGGGTGGTCAGCCCCCAGAACGCCGTGGACGCGGGCACCCGGGGCAGCCCGCCGCCGAGCCGCCGCGCGCGGGCGAGGTCCGGCCCGCCGGCTGCGGCCAGCCCGGCCGAGGGTCCGGTCGGCACAGGCCCGGCCGGTACGGCGGCGACGGCGGTCGGCACGGGGACGGCGGCGGTCGGCACGGCGGGGGCGGTCGGCGCGGCGGGGACGGTCGACACGGCGGCGGTGGGCACGGCGGCGCGCCGGCCGGCCGCGCGGGCCGGGTCGATGCCGAGCGCGTCCACGACGTACCCGGTCACCAGCCCGACCGCGAAGAGCAGCGCGTGGATCTGGAGCGCGAACAGCGGGTTCCAGGCGAGCACGACCCAGGACGAGTCGCCCATGGTGGCGGCGAGGGCGGCGATCACGGTGCCGAAGGAGACCTTCCCCCGGGCGTAGAGCGGCATCAGGACGATGGCCCCGCCGCAGCCGGGGCTGACGCCCAGCAGCGCCCCGACCAGCGGGCCGAGCCGGGGCCGGTTGGTCAGCCCGTCGGTGACCCGGTCGCCGTAGCGCCAGCGCAGCCAGCCGAAGAGCGCCACCATGACGGCGACGTAGACACCCACCTGCATGAACGCGTCCGCGAGCGGGCGGAGCACGAGTTCGGTCACGGCACACCTCCTTCGGTACGGGCGTCGCCGGGGCCGTCCGCCGCGTGCGGACGCCCCCGGCGCGACGGCGTCAGGTGAGCTTGCTCTTGACCTTGTTGACGGCGCCCTTGGCGAGGCCCGGGTTGGTGCCGTAGAGGCGCGGGTCGCCGGGCGGCAGGACCGGCTCGGGCGCGTGGGCCCGGGGGCTGTGGTCGTAGCGGAACTCGCCCTTGCCGTCGGGCGCCGGCCCGGACGCCCAGCGCCCCTCCGACGCGTCGGTGCCCGGCGAGAAGTCCAGGTACGTGTAGCTGAACTTCTCGGTGAACTCCTTGGAGTCCGGGAACGCGTCGGGCACCGGCATCTCCTCGAGGCCGTCCTCCTTGAGCTGCTCGATCGCCGCCATCCACATGTTCTGGTGCATGGTGTCGCGGGCGAGCAGGAAGCGCAGCATGTTCTTGACCCCGGGGTCGTCGGTCATGTTGAACAGCCGGGCCACCTGGAGCCGGCCCTGCGCCTCGGCGGTGACGTTGAGCTGGAAGTCGGCCATCAGGTTGCCGCTGGCGGTGATGAAGTTGCCGTTCCACGGCACGCCGGCGCTGTCCACCGGCAGCGCCCCGCCGCCGCCGTGGATGAAGTGCGCCGGGTTCGAGCCGCCGTAGACCGCCCCGACCATCGGGTTGTCGTCGGCCGCCTCCTGCAGCGTCAGCGGGGCGTTCTCCAGCAGCCGGGTGATCATCGTGGCGATCATCTCGACGTGGCCCATCTCCTCGGTGCCGACGTCGAGGAAGAGGTCCTTGTACTTGCCGGGCAGTCGGCAGTTCCAGCCCTGGTAGAGGTACTGGTTGGCGACGGTCATCTCGCCCCACTTGCCGCCCAGGATCTCCTGGAGCCGCCGGGCGAACGCGGCGTCGGGGCCGTCGGGCTTGGCTTCGAACTGCAGGTCCTTGATGTGGCTGAACACCTGTCCTCCTCGGTGCGGTGTGGCTGTCGCCGAGGGGGTTCCCGGGACCGGCGGCCCCGCCGGGCCAACCGGTGGCCCGCCGGGGTCAACCTGTCGCCGTCGCCGGGGGCAGCAGTGCCAGGTGGCCCGCCGGGGTCAACCTGTCGCCGCCGCCGGGGGCAGCAGCGCCTCGAGGGCCACCCCGCGCGGCCGCAGCCGGTGCAGGCGCAGCCGCCCGCCGTCGGCGGCGAGGAGCTGCCGGACGATCCACAGCCCGAGGCCCGACATCCCGACGGCGGGGGCGGGGCGGCGCAGCGCCTCGACCAGGGCGGAGTCGACCCGCCCCTCGTCGGTGACGAGGATGCTCAGGCCGGCCGGGCCCAGCGCGGCCTGGATGCCGACCCGCCCCTCGGACGGGCCGTGGCGCAGCGCGTTCTCGACCAGGTTGGTCAGCACCTGCCGGGTCCGGCGCGCGGGCACCGGGCAGCCGCCGGCCCGCCGGGTCACCCGGATCCGTCGCCGGTGCCGGGGCACGAGTTCCGCCGCGCCGCGCAGGATCTCCGCCAGCGGCGCGGCCGGGTCGGCCGGCTCCCCCGCCGGCGTGAGGGCCCGGGTGCCGGCCGCCGCGACCCGCAACAGGCCCTCCAGGTGTACGGCCTGGTCGCGGGCGAGCGCGGCGACGGCCCGCAGGTCCTCGCCGGTCAGCGGGCACCCGTCGTCGGCGAGGGCCCGGGTGAGCGAGGCGAGGGTGGCGACGGGCGTACGGAACTCGTGGCACAGCACGCGCAGCAGCAGCCCCGGGTCGGCGTGGGCGAGCCCCGGGCCGGGTGGCGCGGCCGGCGCGAGCGGGGGTCCGCGGCGTCCTGGCCGGGCCCGGCGCGTCGGAGCCCTCGTAGCGGTCCCTGGAACCCGTGCCGTCCCCGCATCCGCCCGTCCCCCCCTCGTTCGGCGCGTCGCCGCATGATCGGTACCCGCTCGGGAAGGGACCAGACATGCCCGGTCCGCCCGTCGTCCGGTTGGCCCTCGTGGACGACCACCCGCTCTTCGTCCGCGGGCTCGAACTGCTGCTGCCGGCCTCGACCGGCGGGCGGGCGGAGGTGGTGGGGTCCACCGGCGACGCCTCGGCCGCCGCCTCGCTGGTCAGCCGGTGCCTGCCCGACCTGGCGCTGGTGGACCTGCACATGCCCGCGCCGGGCGGGATCCGGGCGGTGGCGGCGATCCGGCGGACCACGCCCCGGGTGCGGGTGGTGGCGATGTCGGGCGACGAGGATCCCGGCCCCGCCCTGCAGGCGTTGCGGGCGGGCGCCGAGGCGTACCTGCCGAAGACCGCCGAGCCGGAGGAACTGCTGCGCCCGCTGCTGGCCGTCCTCGACGGCTGGGCGGTGCTGCCGGCGGCGCTGCTGCGGGCGCTGCTGCGGCCCGGCCGCGCGAGCCCGGTCGATCTCGACCCGGAGGAGCAGCGCCTCCTGCGGGCGATCGCCGGCGGGCACAGCACCCTGGAGATCGCCGAGCGGATGCACGTGTCGGAGCGCACGGTGAAGCGGATGACGGCGGCGCTGCTGCGCAAGCTGCGGGTGTCCAGCCGGGCCGAGGCCGCGGCGCTGGCCGGCCACGCCGGTCTGGTGGACGGCTGAACGCCAGCGGCTTTGCCCGCCGTCCTCGCCGTTTCCGCGCGATAACGCGACCCGCCGAAATGAAAACGACGCGTATTGTTGCGCAATTGCCTCGGGATACGTCAAACTTTGACCACACCCCGCCCCACACAGGGAGTAATTGGCGATGGCGAGAAAAGTAATCACGGTTCTGACCGACGACCTCGACGGCGGAAAGGCCGACCGGACCGTCGAGTTCAGTCTGGACGGGGTGGCCTACACCATCGACGTCTCCGACGAGAACGCGGGCGTGCTGCGCAAGGCCCTGGACCCGTACATCGCCGCTGGCCGGCGGATCGGTCGCGGCACCGTCGACGCGGCCCGGGCACCACGTCGGGCGGGGGCGCCGGGCAGCTCGGGAATGGACCGCGAGCAGAACCGCGCCATCCGGGAATGGGCCGTCAAGAACGGCTACAAGATTTCCGAGCGCGGCCGCATCCCGGTCGAGGTCGTCGAGGCCTACAAGAACCGCTGACCCGGGCCACCGGGTTCACGCTCGCGTTCAGGCGGGGTCACGCTGCGGAATCGGCGGGGCCCCGCCGCCATTTCCGGCGACGCGCATTCGCCCGGCCCGCGTCCGGCAGCGGACGCATTTGCCGCCGGCCGACGCATTCGCCGACGGCCACCCAGGTGATCATCGCCACGATCGCGCCCGGCGACGGCCGTACCGTCGCACCCCCGGAGTGTAATGAGCGTCGGCCCTGTCGGGCATTACGCAAGCACTCGGGGGTGGCGGATGACGCGATGGTGGGGCCAGACGGCCGGCGGGTTGCCCCGCACGTTCTGGTATCTCTGGACGGCCACCCTGATCAATCGGCTGGGCAGCTTCGTCGCCATCTACCTCGGCGTCTACCTCGTCTCCGTGCGGGACTTCAGCCCCGCGTACGCCGGAGTGGTGATCGGGTTGCACGGGGTCGGCGGCGCGGCCGGGAACGTGCTCGGCGGAGTGGTCGCGGACCGGTGGGGGCGGCGGCCGGCGATGCTGGTCGGCAACGTGGCCGCCGCGGCGGCGGCCGTGTCGCTCGGCCTCAGCGGCCACCCGGCGGCGGTCGCGGCGCTGACCCTGCTGCTCGGGGTCTTCCTCGGCCTCGCCCGGCCGGCCTTCACCGCCACGATCATCGACGTGGTGGGCGAACGCGACCGGCTGCGGGCCATGACGCTGAACTACTGGGCGATCAACATCGGGTTCGCCGTCGCCGCCACCGTCGCCGGCCTGGTGGTCCGGGCCGACCCCCTGCTGCTGTTCGTGATCAACGCGGCGGTGCTGCTCGGCACCGCCGCGCTGATCGCCCTGAAGGTCCCCGAGTCACGCCCCGACCCGGTCGCCGTCGGGCAGCTCGGCCGCGCCGACTCCGGCGGGCTCGGCACCGTGCTGCGCGACCGGGTCTTCCTGACGTTCACCGCCCTCACCGGGCTGGCCTGGCTCTGCATCCAGGGCAGCGTGATGCTCCCGGTGGCGTTGCAGGCCGACGGTCTGCCGGCGTCGGCGTACGGGCCGATCATCGCGGTCAACGGGCTGTTGATCGTGCTGGGGCAGCTCTTCGTGCCGCGGCTGGTCGGCCGCTTCGACCGGTCCCGCACCATCGCGGTCGCCGCCGTGGTGATCGGCGCCGGCTTCGCGCTGACCGCGCTGGCCGACGCCGTCTGGTTCTACGCGCTCACCGTCGCCGTCTGGACGATCGGGGAAATGCTGATGACCCCGGCGAACTCGGCGCTGACGGCGGACCTGTCGCCGGCGGCGCAGCGCGGCCGCTACCAGGGGATCTACTCGCTGGGCTACGCCTTCGCCAGCTTCGCGGGGCCGACCCTCGGCGGCCTGGTGGCCGCCTGGTCCTCCACCGACGCCCTCTGGCTGGGTCTGTTCGGGCTGGCCCTGCTGGTGGCCGCCGGCAACCTCCTCGCCGCCCGGCCCCGCGCCCGCCGGATCGAAGCCCTGCGGGCCGGCGTGCCGCCGGCGGCGACCCGGGAGGCGGCGCTCGTCTGAGCCCGGCGCCCGGCAGGCGGCGATCGTCTGGGGCCCGGCGGCCGGAAGCGGCGCTCGGCTGAGCCCGTGGCCGGGAGGCGGCGCTCGGCTGAGCCCGGCGCCCGGGAGGCGTCTTCGAGCAGCCGGTGGCCGGGGCTGCGGCGCGGGTCGACGCTGGCCCAACGCCGACGGCCGGGGCCGCCCGGGAGAACCCGGCGGCCCCGCGCCGGCTCAGTTGACCTCGATGCGCACCACGTCGAAGGCCGGGGTCTGGTTGGCCCGTTCCATCATCGGCACCCGGTGCGAGCCGTCGCCGGCCCAGACGGCGCACTGGGCGACGCCGGACTCGGGCAGCCCGGGGATCTGGATGGTCACCTCGTCGGGCTCGGCGCCGCCCCGGCTGTCCTCGGTGGCGACGAAGAACGCCGGCACCTCCTGCGGCTGCGGCGGCTGCCGGAGGCTGTCCAGCATCCGGCAGGCGGTGTGGAAGTGGCCGCGCACCAGCCCCTGCTCGTTCAGCAGCGAACTCTCCACGTAGTAGCCGCCCTGGCCGGCGGCGAGGAAGCGGTCCCGGACCAGGTTCCGCGTCGCCACCCGCAGGGTGAACGGCTGGTTGGCGTTCACCTCGCCGGGGAAGTCGGTGATCAGCAGCGACGGGTTGTCGGCCGCCGCGCCGACCTCGCCGAAGGCGGTGCTGACGCAGCGGTTGCCGTTCTGGAAACCGTCGTGGGGCCGCAGCCGGCTCTCGTCGCAGTCGTTCGCGATCACACCCAACCCGGCGCCCGGCCCGCCGTTGTTCCCGCCGTTTCCGTTGCCGTTCCCGCCGTTTCCGCCGCCGTTGTTGCCACCGCCGCCGTTGCCACCGCCACCGTTGTTGCCACCGCCGTTGTTGTTTCCGCCGGTCGGGGCGACCTGGCACTCGGCGAGCCGGGCCAGGCCCGGTGGCCGGGGTCCCACCCGGTCGATCGCGACGGCGATCCGCTCCAGCGTGGCCCGACGCTTCCCGGCCAGCGGCCGCAGGATCGCGTCGCGGACGAAGTCCTGCCCACGGCGGCCCTCGGCGGCCAGCCGCCGGTCGGCCTCGGCGATCTGGGTCTGCAACAGGCTCAGGTTCCGGTCGACCTCGGCCCGCGCGCGCTCGGGCACCCGCGGCAGCCGACCGGCCACGTCCGGACAGGCGATCGCCGAGCCGCCGTTGTCGGCGCCGCCGGCCCGGCTCTGCCGGCACTCGGCGAGCGACTGCTGCCCGTCGCCCCAGTGGTTGCGCACCCACCGACCGTTCTGCCAGGTCCTGGTGGTGCCGGCCCCGCCCGGCGCGGTCGCGCCGGGGCTCGCCTCCACGCAGGCCGCCGAGGCGGGCCGGGCGGAGGAGGCCGACCGCCGGTCCTGGGCCGACGACATCTGGGTCACGGCGACGACTCCACCGAAGACGGCGAGCGTGCCGACCACGGCCAGCAGCCGCTTGCTCCGCGCGTGCCCGGCTGACCGACGTACCCGTGTGGACCTGCGCATCGAATTGCTCTCCTTCTCGACCCGGTAGTTGATTCGAGACCTCGGCGGACCGACGGAAATGAGCTGGCACACCCCAGACGGAGGCCGTCGCGGCGGACCGTCGGCACGTCGATCGGCGACGATGCCCTTTCCGCACCGTCTTGCGCGCCGCCCGGCGCGAACGGGGAGATCCTGTCCGTTCCCGCGGGAGTACGGGACGACAACCGCGAAGGTTCAACGCGCATCGCAGAATCCGCGCGGCCCGACCCGCGCCGGCGGTACGTGCCGCGCCGGCTCAGCCGCGCCGCCGGTTCGACACGGACGCGGCGGTCCGCGTCGGCGGTGAGGGGCCGCGCCGGCACGGCCCGGCGGTTCGCGGCGTCAGTCCGCGCAGAGGTGCGCGAAGGCGAACCCGTTCGTCATCTCGCCGTGCCGCGACTCCAGCCGCCGGATCTCGGCGAGCAACTCGTCGCGGGGTGTCAGGGCCGGCTCGGCCGTCTCCAGGTCGCGCAGCCGCTCACCGACGGCCATCGCCGCCAGGTCCTCGGCCAGGCGGCCCGGGTCCACGCCGACGGAGAGGCGCTCCTCGCGTACCGTCACCCGCTCCACCAGGCAGGCGCCGGGACGTACCTCGACCCAGCCCCACCCCTCGGCCGGCCCGCCCCGCCAGCTGACGTGCAGCCCTCGAACGATGGGGTCCGCCAGCCGCCGCGACACGTACGCGTCGATCGTCGCGACCCGGGCCAGGGCGCCGAGGTCGTTGACGTGGCCGGTACGCCCGTCGGGAAGCCGGCCCAGGATGTCGCGGAACCCGACCGGGACAGCGTCCCCCGGCTCCGGTTCGCCGGCGCCGATCGCCGCGTAGGCCCTGGCGTCGATCACGTACGAGACGATGGACCGCCCGTGCTCGTCGGCCCGCAGCGTGGGCGACCCGATCCGCAGCACCGCCAGACCGACCGCCTCGGCCACCACGCTCTTCAACCGCTCGGCGCGCTGCCCGGCGGAGCCCGCGGGCGCGACCGGGCCGATCTCGACGGCGAAGACCGGGCGGGCCGTGTCGGCGGCGCAGACGACGAAGTCGTAGCCCTCCCGGGCGGCGGTGCTCCACTGGTGGCCGGTGACGCCGGTCGGTCGGCGCTGCACGAGTTCGCCGAGGCGGCGGGCGCCGTGCACGAGCTGACCGGCCCGGGTGAGCAGGGGACCTCGCCCGCCGTCCCCGGGCATCGCGCGCAGCCAGGACCCGTCCCCGCCACCGGTGCTCGTCATCCGCCTGATCCCCGTCCTGCCGTCGACGCGGGCCGACCCGTCGGCCGGGGCGAGTCTAGGCCGTCGATCATGGCGCGTGCCGCGGTGGTGGGGCGGCGGGACGGGCGCGAAATCCGGTTGAGCGGACGGGATCGCGCCGCTGGGATGGGCCGGGTGACGATCTTCCTGAGCACGGACCGGCTGGTGCTGCGCGAGTTCACCGCCGGCGACGCGGACCTGCTCGTCGAGCTCGACGGCGACCCCGAGGTGATGCGGTATCTCACCGGCGGGCGGCCCACCCCGCCGGAGGCGATCCGGGAGCGGACGCTGCCCCGGATCCTCGACCACTACCGCCGGCCACCCGGGCTGGGCTGGTGGGCGGCGCTGCGCCGGGAGTCGGGCGAGTTCCTGGGCTGGTTCGAGTTCCGCCCGGTCCGCGACGGCGACGTCCGCGAGGTGGAGCTGGGCTACCGGCTGCGGCGGGCGGCCTGGGGCGGCGGCCTCGCCACCGAGGGCTGCCGGGCGCTGATCGACAAGGGCTTCGCCGAACTGGGCGTGGAGCGGGTCACCGCGAACACGATGACGGTGAACGCCGCGTCCCGCCGGGTGATGGAGAAGGCCGGGCTGCGCTTCGTGCGCACGTACGTCGGCGACTGGCCGGAGACGATCGACGGGTCGGAGCACGGCGAGGTCGAGTACGCGCTGACCCGGCAGCAGTGGCCGGGGCCGGACGCCGAGCGGGCCCGCCCGTAGCCCTCCCCCGGACCGTTCGCCCGGTGCCGGCCCGCCCGTAGCGCTCCCCGGACCGTTCGCCCGGTGCCGGCCCGCCCGCTCCCCGGACCTGCCCCGGATGCGTGCGGCCGGCGTACCGCTAGTCGGCGCCCATCACCAGGCCCTCGATGGTGTGCTTCTGCCTGATCGGGGTCAGGGCGTCGACCACCGGGCAGGGCAGGTGCGCGCGCACCAGCTCGGGCAGCCCGTCCCAGTACCCCCGGGTGACCGCCATGTCGTGGTGGTCGGCGTTGCCCGCGCCGGGGGCGTCGACGCCGAGCACCAGCACCGGACGCGCCAGGACGGAGACGTTGGGGGTGCCGCGGTGGATGGTCAGCGCCGACCGGGCCGAGACGTCGCCGCGCCTCGGATACTTGCGGACCGCCCGCTGCTCGTAACGGGGGTAGCGCTCCTTCGGCGGGAACATCCCGTGGTCGAAGTCGCGGCCGTCGTCCCACTGGGTGCCCGGCGCGATCTCGAACGGGCCCATCTGCTCGACCGTGTCGACGGTGGTGAGGTTGAAGGCCAGCGAGGTCAGCCGCCGCTGCCGCCGGGTGTCCTCCGGCATCGGGAAGTCCCGGTGCCAGGGCTGCGTCACCGCCCCCGGGAACGGGATGTCGAAGCCCAACTCGACGATCTCGTAGTCGGGGCCGAGCACCGCCCGACACACCGAGACCACCCACGGGTGGGTGACCAGGTCGACGAAGCCGCGCAGCTGCTCGGGGTGGATCTCCACGTACCACCGCTGCGGGCCGCGACCGACCGCGCCGTCCGGGCGGGCGCGGGCCTCCCGGAAGGCCGCCTCGATGTCCTCGCCGACCCGGTCCACCCACTCCACGGCGAAGGCGCCCCGGCAGGCGGTGATGCCGTCCCGGTAGAGGTCGCCGAGCGCCTCCACCGGGACCTCGTCGTCGGCGGCCCCGGGAAGGGAGCCGGTCGGCGGGACGGCTGGCGTGGCGTGGGACCTCATCGCACCTCCTGGGGGTCGAGGCGAGTATTACAACGTTGTAGAGCCCTCGCAAGGCCTCGCCCGGATGCCGGGCCCGGCCGGCGACGAGGCATGATCGGGCCGGAGGGTGGGAGGTGCGCGGGATGCGGGTCGTGTCGCTGGTGCCGTCGCTGACCGAGGCGGTGGCGCTGACCCTGCCCGGCCTCCTCGTCGGCGCCACCGACTGGTGCACCCACCCGGACGGGCTGGACGTGGCCCGCGTCGGCGGCAGCAAGTATCCCGACCTGGACCGCGTGCTCGCGCTGCGGCCCGACCTGGTCCTGCTCAACGTCGAGGAGAACCGCCGCGCCGACGCCGACGCGCTGGTCGCGGCCGGCGTGCCGGTGCGGGTGACCTATCCGCGCACCGTCGACGCGGCGCTGACCGAGCTGGCCGAGCTGCTCCGCGAGCTGGGCGCCCCGGCCGAACCGGAGTGGCTGCTCGCGGCCCGCCGGGCCTGGGCGGCCATGCCGGACGCCCCGCCACCCCGCCGGGCGGTGGTGCCGGTCTGGCGCCGCCCGTGGGTGGTGCTGGGCGCCGACACCTTCGCCGGGGACGTGCTGCGCCGGCTCGGCGTCACCAGCCTCTACGCCGACGACGCCGAGCGCTATCCCCGCCCGAGCCTCGACGAGCTGCGCGCCCGCGAGCCGGAACTGGTGGTGCTGCCCGACGAGCCCTACCGGTTCACCGCCGAGGACGGGCCGGAGGCGTTCCCCGGCATCCCCTGCGCCCTGCTCTCCGGGCGGCATCTGACCTGGTACGGGCCGTCCCTGGCCGCGGCGCCCGCCGTGCTCTCCGCCCAGCTCGCCGACCCCGTCGTCCGGCCGGCCTGACCACCGGGCGCGCCCGCACGGGCGGGGCAGATCGACAGCGCCGTCGGAGGCGAGCGACCGGCCGGGCTGATGCCGACACCCGGGCGGGCCCGCCGCGCCGTTCCCGGGCGAGGTCAGCGGTCGGCGCGCCGGAGGCGCTCCCGGCGGGCGGCGAGGACGCTCCAACCGATCGCGACCGACAGGGTCAGCACCACCACCGCGAGGGTGAGCCAGACCGGCAGCTTCCCCACCGGCGTCTCGGCCAGGATCAGCTTCACCCCGGCGAAGGCCAGCAGCAGGGCCAGCCCGTACCGGAGGTAGCCGAAGTGGCGCAGCAGCCCGGCCAGGCAGAAGTAGAGGCTGCGTAGCCCGAGCACGGCGAACGCCGTCGCCGTCCAGACCAGGAACGTGTCGGTGGTGATGGCCAGGATCGCCGCCACCGAGTCGATGGCGAAGACCACGTCGGTGGCCTCGATCGCGACCAGCGCGACCAGCAGCAGCGTCGCCCGGCGCCGCCCGCCGACCCGGACGGTGAACCGGGCGCCGTGGTAGCGGGGCTCGGTGGGGAC
This sequence comes from Micromonospora sp. NPDC004336, assembly GCF_053602615.1. Classification (NCBI taxonomy): domain Bacteria; kingdom Bacillati; phylum Actinomycetota; class Actinomycetes; order Micromonosporales; family Micromonosporaceae; genus Micromonospora; species Micromonospora sp. NPDC004336. The sequence continues at coordinate 9,352 of NZ_JBSGDY010000068.1, read as the reverse complement.
CATCCGCCGGAACAACCGGACCGCGAGGTTGCGGTCGGGCTCGACGTCCGGCTCGCCGCGTACCGCCAGCCGCCACCCGGTCCAGATGAGGAACGCGCCGAGCACGACTCCGGCCCAGGTCAGCCGTTCGAGCAGCTGCGCGCCGGCGAGGATGAAGGCCAACCGGAACGCGAGCGCCCCGACGACGCCCCAGAAGAGCACCTTGTGCTGGTAGCCGGCGGGCACCCGGAAGTACCCGAACAGCAGCGCGAAGACGAAGACGTTGTCGACCGAGAGGGCCTTCTCCAGCAGATACCCGGAGTAGTACGCGACGGCCGGCTCCCCGCCGCGCCAGAGCCAGACCACCAGCCCGAAGGTGAGCCCGGCGGTGATCCACACGCCGCTCCACGCCAGCGCCTCGCGCAGTCCGATGACGTGGTCGTCGCGGTGGGAGAACATGTCCACCGCCAGCATGACGGCGATGAGCGCACCCACCGCCGCCCAGGCCCACAGCGGCGCCGCGAACGTCGCCTCGTCCACCCGGCGCCCTCCGCATCCACGACGGTGGTTCCGCCGCCACGGCCGACCCCGACGACGCCGGCGCGGGCACCGCGCGGGGCTCGGGGGCGCACCCGACCGCGTCCGCCCCCGAGCCTAGGCGAGCCGCCCGCCGCCCGACGGCGGTCCTGGCAAGTCGCGCGCGTCGATCGGGACGGGCCCGCCGGCGGGTCCCGCCCGTGGCGGGACCCGGGGGCGGCCGTCAGGCCACCGGGGTCACCCGGCCCGCGGCCAGCTCGACGAGGCCGGTGTCGTCGACGTCGTACGCGATGGTGCTGGTCACCGTGACCACGCCGCTGACCTGCCCGGCGAGGCGGCCCGCCAGCTCGGCCGCGCTGCGCCGGTCCAGCCGGCCGTCGAGCGTCACCTCACCGTCGCGCACCTGCACGGTGACCAGGCCGTCCCGCACCGCGAGCACCCGGCGCAGCACCTCCTGCACGACGTCCTCGCGGATCTCCGCGTCCGTGCGCAGGTGCACCCGCAGCAGGTCGCCCCGGGTCACGATGCCGACCAGGCGGCCCAGGTCGTCGAGCACCGGCAGCCGCTTCACCGACTCCCGGTCCATCTGCCGGGCGGCGGCGGTGACCGTCGCCCCCGGCCAGGTGGTGACCGGCGGCGCGGTCATCAGGTCCCGGGCCAGCAGCGCGTCCGCCTTCTCCCGCGCGGTACGGCGCCGCCGCCCCTCGAAGATCCGCCGCTCGTCGGGGTGACCGGCCCGCTCGACCTTGTGCAGCAGATCGGACTCCGACACCACGCCGAGCACCCGGCGGAACCCGTCCACCACGGGCACGCCGCTGATGCCCCGGCGGACCAGCGCGTCGACGATCTCGCGGTACGGGGTCTCCTCCCCCACCCACGCGACCTCCCGCGTCATCACGTCGCCCACCTGCCACGTCCTCATCACGACCTCCCTGCCGTTGTCACCTGCGACGGTATGGCCGCGCCGACCCGCCTCGTCAGGGCCGCGCGACCGGTGCGGCAGGGGTCCAAGGTCCCGGCCCGACAGGGCCCGGTCGGCCCTGCCCGCCGGCCGCCGGTGAGCGTCCAATGGAGATGCCACCGGAAAGCGCGGTGCGAGGCACACGAAGGGACGTGGAGACAATGACCGCGACGATCGAGCGGACCACCGCCAAGACCATCGCTCCGGCGGCGCAGACCCGGCACATCGGCGAGACCACCCGCGAGCGGGCCACCCGGTACGTCTTCGCCGGCATCCGGATCGCCCTCGGCTGGACCTTCCTCTGGGCCTTCCTGGACAAGGTCTTCGGCCTGGGACACGCCACCGAGGCGAAGAACGCCTGGATCAACGGTGGCAGCCCCACCAAGGGTTTCCTGACCTTCGGCGCGGCCGGCCCGTTCAAGGACTTCTACAACGGGATCGCCGGGGCCGCCTGGGCGGACGTGCTCTTCATGACCGGCCTGGCCGCGATCGGCGTGGCGCTGCTGCTGGGCATCGGGATGCGGGTGGCGGCCGTCGCCGGCGCGGTGCTCTACGTGATGATGTGGACGGTCGTCCTGCCTCCCGAGAACAACCCCTTCCTGGACGACCACCTGCTCAACGCGGCCCTGCTGGTCGGCCTCGCACTCCTCAACGCCGGCGCCACCCTGGGCCTGGGCGCGACCTGGGCGAAGCTCCCCATCGTCCAGCGGTTCCCCTGGCTCCGGTGACCTGACCGGCACCCTCCCCCAGCGGGCGTCACCACCGGTGACGCCCGCCGGCGCGTGTGCGCCCACCGCACCCGGCCCGGGTGGCACGGCCGTCCGCGGCACCGGCGGCTTCGCCGGACCGCCGCGCGCTCGCCCGGCGCCATCGGGCAGGATCTGTGGTGACCGGGACACCAGTACCGAAACGGCAGGAGACTCCCGCATGAACCAGGCAGCAGGCGCCCGCTCCGGCAAGCCCGACGTGGGTCCGATCGAGGGCGCGCCCCCCGCCGACCTCCTCATCGAGGACATCACCGTCGGCGAGGGCCCGGAGGCCCAGCCGGGGCAGCTGGCCGACGTCCACTACGTGGGGGTCGCGCACTCCACCGGCCGCGAGTTCGACTCCTCCTGGAATCGGGGCGAGACCTTCGAGTTCCCGCTCGGCGGCGGGCAGGTCATCGCCGGTTGGGACCGGGGCGTCGTGGGCATGCGGGTCGGCGGCCGGCGTCGGCTGACGATCCCGCCGCACCTGGGCTACGGCGACCGGGGCGCCGGTGGCGTCATCAAGCCGGGCGAGACCCTGGTCTTCGTGGTCGACCTGGTCGGCGTCCGCTGAGCCACCGAGCCACGCACCCGGGGCCGGCCCGCCACGCGCCGCCGGCCCCGAGTTAGCGGCCGGTAGCCGGTCACGCCGGCGACCGGTAGCCGCCACGCCGCCGGCTCCGAGTGGCGGCCGGTCGGCCGTCACACCGCTGGCCACGCTGGCGGCCGGTAGCCGTCACGCCGCCGGCTCCGAGTGGCCGCCGGTCGGCCGTCACGCTGGCGGCCGTCGGTCGTCACGCCGCCGCCCGGCACACGGCTGCGCTGATCGGGCGACGGTCGGTGCGCCCGGCGGCGACGGCGGCCAGGCCGGCGGCACGGGCCGACCGGCACGCCGGCGGGTCAGCAGGCCACCAGCTCCCGGTCGGCACACGGATCGACGATCGGGATGACCCGGTGCAGGCCGGTGGCCCGCAGCACCCGGGCGACCACCGGGTCGGGGCGCAGCAGCACCAGCTCCCCGCCCCGGGCGCGGATGCGCAGGTGAGCGGCGACCAGCGCCCGCACCCCGGCCGCCGAGAGCACGCGCACGCCGGAGAGGTCGAGCCGGAGCACCGGCCGGGCCGGGGCCGCCCAGAGCGCGGAGCGGAACGCGGCGACGGTGGCGATGTCGACCTCACCGGTCGCCCGCACGTCCACCACCTGATCGCCCACGCTGATCTCGACGTGGAACCGATCCTCACGCTGCCCCATGTCGACGAATCTAGCCCCCGCCACCGACATTTCCGCCCTGCCCAGGGACGGGATCCGGGTCCGCCCAGGGTCATCCCCCGGGCCACCCTGATCCTCCTCAGGGAGGACGCGCGCGGCCACCCGGACGCGAGGACGGCGGGCGAGAATGGGCCATGGTCGATCCCCGCCCCCGCGCGCCCCGACTGATCCGCCCCGTCCGCGAACCCGCCACCGTCCCGCCCCCGCTCGACGGGCCGTGGGCGCCCACCGACCGCAGGCTCGACTCCGCAGAGCTGCTCCCCCTGCCCGCCGGCGTCGTGGGCCCCGAGGACGTGGTGGTCGACCAGTCCGGACGGGTGGTCAGCGGCACCGAGGACGGTCGGCTCTGGTGGTGGCCGGTGGACGCGCCGGCGGGCACCCCAGCCCGGCCGCTCGCCGAGACCGGCGGCCGGCCGCTGGGCGTGGAGGTCGACCCGCGCGACGGCAGTCTCGTGGTGTGCGACGCGTACCGGGGGTTGCTGCGGGTCACCGCCGACGGGGCGGTGCGGGAGCTGGGCGGTCCCGGGGCGACAGCGCACCTGGCCGACAACGCGGCCGTCGCCCGCGACGGCACCGTCTACTTCACCGACTCCTCCGACCGCTTTCCCGTCTCGCACTGGAAGCGCGACCTGCTGGAGCACCGGCCCAACGGGCGGGTGCTCGCGTACGACCCGGGCAGCGGGCGCACCGACGTCGTCTGCGCGGGGCTCTACTTCCCCAACGGGATCGCGCTCACCCCGGACGAGTCGGCGCTGATGCTGGTGGAGACCGCCACCCACCGGCTGGTGCGGGTCGCCCTGCCCGACGCCACGGTCACCGTGCTGGCCGACCTGCCGGCGTACCCGGACAATCTCGCGCCGGTCGGCGACGGGACGTACTGGATCGCGCTGCCCAGTCCCCGGGTGCCGGTCGTCGAGCGGTTGCTGCCGCACCCCCGGCTGCGCCAACTCGTGGCGGTGCTGCCGGCCGCCGTGCAGCCGAAGCCGCTGCGCTACGGGCTTGTCGCGCTGGTGGACGGCGAGGGGCGGGTGCTGCGGACCCTGCACGGCCCGCGCGGGAGCTACGACATGGTCACCGGGGTGCGCCAGCACGGCGACCACCTCTGGCTGGGCAGCCTCACCGGCTCCGGGATCGCGCGGGTGCCGCTGGCCTGAGCCACGGCGACACCGACCGGGCCGCCGCCCGACGGGCATGGCGGCCTGCACCGGCACGCGGGGCGGGACCTACCACCGGCCACGGCCGGAACCCACGGCCGAGCACGGCCGGAACCGGCCACCCGGCACGCGGGGCCGGGACCCACCACCCCGGCACGACCGGGACCCACGCCAAGCACGGCCGGAACCGGCCACCCGGCACGCGGAGCGGGGACCGGCCCGCGCGGCGGCGGACCGGTCCCCTGATGTGCGTACCGTCGGATCAGCCGCCACGGACGGACGGCGCGGGCGCCGGGGAGCCCCCGGCCACGGCGCCCGGGTGCGGGGCCTGCGACGGCGCCGGCCCCAGCCCGGCCGGCACGGGCAGCGCGCTGCCCTTGACGAACTCGTTCCAGCCGACGTTCCAGGCGGTCCAGCCGTTGCCCTCGGTCAGCTCGACCTCGGTGCCCTTGATGGTGACCAGGTCGCCGACCTGTGTGACGCCCATCAGCCAGTCCGCGGCCTCGTTGGAGACGTTCGTGCAGCCGTGCGAGACGTTGGTGCTGCCCTGGTCCCCCACCGACCACGGCGCCGCGTGGATGAACTCGCCGCCCCAGGTGAGCCGTTGGGCGTCCTCGACGTCGATCACGTAGGGGTCGGCCGAGCCCCGGGTGTCGAACGTCGTGAACTCGTGCTTCTCCATGATCACCATCTTGCCGCTGGAGGTCGGCGTGCTCGGCTTGCCCATACTGACCGGGATCTTGCGGACCACCTTGCCGTCGCGCAGCACGGACATCTGCTTGGTCGCGTTGTCGATCTCCAGGGCCACCTGCCGGCCGATCTTCGACGTGGCCGTGCGGTCGGAGTCGCCGACCCGGTCCTTGCCGATGGGCAGGCCCTCCAGGCCGGCGCGGACGCTGATCGTGGTGCCCGGGCGCCAGAAATCGGGGGCCCGGTAATAGGCCTGACTTCCGTCGGAAACCCACGACCAGGTGCCCGGCTGCGGCGGGTCGGTCTTCACGAACAATCGGCGCTGCACATCCGCCCTGGCCTCTTTCGGAATTGGCGGGTCGAAGGCGACGGTCACCGGCATGGCGGTGCCGTACGTCCGGTTGCCGGCGAAGTACAGCGTGCTGGTGACCTCCGGCTTCGCCGGTTTCGGCATCGTGGTGAAGGTGGTCTTCCGGACGGTGGTCCGCCCGGAGTCGCCGGTGGCGGTCACCTCCGCGGTGTAGGTCCGGCGCGGCTGCAACGGCCGGCTCGGCACCCAGGCCGACCCGTCCTCCCGCGGCTCCGCCTTGACCTGCGCGCCCTTGTCGTCGGTGATGCGCACGGCGGTGACCCGCCCGCCCTTGACGGCGGTGCCCACCTCGGCGCTGATCGGCACCTCGCGGGCGCGGTCGGCGGGCGTCACGGCCAGCTCCGGCGCCGCCGCCTGCCCCTCGGCCGGCCGGGCACCCGGTTTGCGGTCGGCGGTGCACCCGCCGAGGGCCAACGGCGTGGCCGCGATCGTCACGGCCAGCACCGTCAGTCGCCGCCTCAACTTCATGATGCGTCCCCCCGTTAATTGGTGTCCCTCCGCCACATTCTCTCCACGTCACCCGCACAGGCGCGCAATTTCTACGAAATGGTAAATCGATTTTGGGGGCATTTTCCGGGGCTGCGCGAAATGGGCCGCCTCTACCCCGTTTCCGGATCCGTCCGCCGATCGCCCGAGCCGCCACCGCCGGGGCGACAGTCCGCCGTGTCCCGGTTGCGCCGGACCGCGTGGTTCGCGCCCAAGAGGGCTGCCGGCGACGGCCCGGGAGGACGCGGGAGGGTGTTCCCGCCAACCGCACCTGGCAGCCGGGACCGGCCGGGGGCCCTCAACTCCAGTCGTCGTCGCCGTGGTTGCGTTCCCACCGGCCACCGACGGGCGGGGTGTCCATGCGGATGGCGGAGTCGGCGTTGCCGGCGAGGTCGTTGTCCTCCACCCGGCAGTCGACGCAGCTGCCCCCGTCGGTGATCCACAGGCCGTGGTTCTGGGTGCTCGGGTGCTTGTTGTCCCAGATCCGGTTGCCCCGGATGGTCGCCGAGTCGACCGCCGCGTTGATCGTGATGCCGGCCCGCACCGGCGGCCCGGCCGGCAGGTCGTACGGCGTTCCGGGCGGCGGCGTGCCCCCGCTCCACCCGCTGGCGGCGTCGGGACGGATCGGGGCGAGGGTGAGCTGGGTGTCGTCGTTGGCGGCCACGATGGCGATCCGCTCGCCGACGCGCACCACCTTGCCCCGGTGGCCGTCGTTCGGCCACGACGCCCGCCGGTCCACCACCGTCCGGTCGCTGTAGCGCACCGAGTCGCCGTGGCCGCTCATCGCCGGCGCGCACTGCCGCCCGTTGTTGCGGATGCGGTTGCCGACGACGATCGCGTCGCGCAGCGGGCGGTCGACGCGGATGGCGTCGGCGCTGTTGCCGTAGAAGTCGTTGCTCTCGATGACGATCTCCTCGGCGATACACTCCTCCACCCCGCCGAGGTTGCGCTGGTGGTAGCCGTACCGGCCGTTGCCGCTGATCCGGTTGCCCCGGATCGTGTACGGGCCCGGGGTGTTGCCGATGCTGATCCCGTCGCCCAGGTTGCCGTCGATGACGCAGTCGGTGAGCAGCCCGGCCCGGCCGGCGGTGTGCGTGGTGCCCTTCGCGGAGACGTGGAAGCCGGCCTCCAGGTTGCCGGTCATGGTGCAGGCGGTGACGATCAGGCCGTTGGCGCCCCAGTCGGAGATGCCGAACCGGTTGCCCTGGGCGTGGCAGCCGATGATGCGTACGCCCCGGGGGCGCAGGGCTTCGGCGTCCTGCAACTCCAGGAAGATCCCGTTGGTCGCGTTGGCCACCGCGCTGCAGTTGACGATGTTGAACCGCTCGACGCTGCCCCAGCCGCCGATGCCGACGCCGATGCCCGCGCCGCCCATCTGGGTGCCGTTGTCCAGCCGCCCGCAGCCGACCACCAGCACCCCGTCGATCAGGCAGTCCTGGAGGAAGTCGCAGCCCAGGCCGGTGGCGGCGGTGTGGTGGATGTACAGGTTGCGGAAGATGCCCCGCACGACGTACTGCAGGCCGAGCCCCTTGGCGAGGGGGTTGTAGTCGGCCGACGCCACCCCCGAGCCGTCGATCTCGAAGTCGGCGAAGGTGCAGTCGGCCAGGTGCCGGTCCCGGCTGGCCCCGTGCTGCTGCTCGGTGTAGAACGCCAGCGGCGCGGGGTCGGCCCGGTTGCCGGAGTTGCTGAGCACGAAGCGGGTCGCCCCCGGGCCGGCGCCCATCAGCGACACGCCGGAACGCCAGACCGTGCCCGAGTCCCGCATCGAGTAGACCCCGGGCGGACAGTAGATGATCCGGACCCGGCCGTCGGCGGCGTACGCGGCCCCGAGGCGGTCCACCAGCGCGGCCAGGGCCGGCTGGTCGTTGGTCGCCCCGTCGCCGGTCAGGCCGTGCTCGCGGGCGTCGCAGAGCAGCGGCGCGCCGGCGACCGCGTATCGGCGCACGTTGCCGGCGGAGGGCATGTCCGGGTACGCCACCTCGTCCTCCCCTCGGCGGGACAGCCCGGCCCGCATTCCCGGCCCTGCCCAGGGGAAACGCCCCGCCGCGACGGCGACGGCCCGGCCCGCCGGAAGGCGGAGCCGGGGCCGTCGCGGCGGGTCAGAGGTTGGCGATCAGCAGCGCCGGCCGCTCGACGCAGTCGGCGACGTGGCGCAGGAAGCCGCCGGCCACCCCGCCGTCGCAGACCCGGTGGTCGAAGGTCAGGCTGAGCTGCGTCACCTTCCGTACCGCGAGCTGCCCGTCCACCACCCACGGCTTGTCCACGATCCGGCCCACCCCGAGCAGCGCCGCCTCCGGGTGGTTGATGATCGGCGTGGAGCCGTCGACGCCGAAGACGCCGTAGTTGTTCAGCGTGAACGTGCCGCCGGTCAGCCGCGCCGGGGGCAGGGTGCCGGCCCGGGCGGCCGTGGTGGTCGCGGTCAGCTCGGCGGCCAGCTCGGCGGTGGTGAGCCGCTGCGCGTCCCGCAGCACCGGCACGACCAGCCCCCGGTCGGTCTGGGCGGCGATGCCCAGGTGCACCCCGGCCGACTGCACGATCCGCTCGCCCTCGGTGTCGACGCGGGCGTTGAGCTGCGGGTACCTGCGCAGGCCGGACAGGCAGATCCGGGCCAGCAGGGCCAGGATGCTCACCGGCGCGTCCGGGGTCGCCGCGTTGATCGCGGCTCGGGTCTCCAGCAGCCCGGTGGCGTCGACGTCCACCCAGATGGTCACCTCGGGGATCTCCCGCCGGCTGCGGGAGAGCTTGTCGGCGATCGCCTTGCGGATGCCGGTCAGCGGGACGATCACGTCCGCCGCCTCGGGCCCGGCCGGCGCGGCGGGCTGGTCCGGCACCGCCGCGAGCCGCGCGGCCGGCGACGACGCCTCGGCCACCGCGGCCTCCACGTCGGCGCGGCGCACCACCCCGCCCGGGCCCGTGCCGCGCAGGGCAGCCAGGTCGAGGCCGTGTTCGCGGGCCAGTCGGCGCACGATCGGGGAGATGACCATGGGCGCCGCGTCGCGCGGACGGTCCGGGGACCCGACGGCGACCGGACGGAGGTCCGGGGCCGCCGGACGGGGCTCGGCGGCGGCCGGGCGGGGCTCGGCGGCCGCCGGACCGGGCTCGGGGGCCGCCGGATTGGGCTCGGGAGCCGCCGCGAGGCGGGGCCGGCGGCGCCGCCGAC
>NZ_JBSGDY010000067.1:0-30042 GCF_053602615.1 Micromonospora sp. NPDC004336 | reverse complement strand
GCCGGGGGCTCCCCCCCGGGGGGTGGGGCGGGCGGGTCGGCGCCGCCCGGGGGGGGCTGTCCCCACGGCGTGGGGGGGGGTGGCTCGGTGCCGCCGGACGGCGGCTGGCCCCACTGCGGCTCGGCGCCGCCGGACGGCGGCTGGCCCCACTGGGGTGCTGCCGGCGGTTGCGCGCCGGCCGACGAGGGCTGGCCCCACTGCGGCTCGGTGCCGCCCGACGGCGGTTGGCCCCACTGGGGTGCGGTGGGTGGCTCGGTGCCGGCGGACGGCGGCTGCCCCCACTGCGGCTCGGCGCCGCCCGACGGCGGTTGGCCCCACTGGGGTGCGGTCGGCGGCTCGGTGCCGGCCGACGGCGGCTGGCCCCACTGCGGCGCAGGGTCGCCGGGCGGCGGACCGCCCGGCGTGCCGGGTGGGCGCTGGTAGTGGTCGTCCGGCTGTCCGGGTGGTCCGTAGATTGTCATCTCTTCCTCAGGGGTGCGGTGGCTCAGCGCTGCTTAAGGCAGAGCACGAAGTCGAGGGTGTCCAGCTCGCTGTCGAAGAAATACCAGTTGGTGTAGCCCGTGACCTTGGCGCACTTGGCCGCGGCGTCCTTCTCGCCGCTGGTCGCCCCGTCGATCCGGCGCAGCACCTCGTACGTCTGCGGGCCGCAGTCAGTGATCAGCAGCTTGGGCTTGCCGCCGGTCGGCCCGTCGTTGCGGACGCACTGGCCGGCCTTGACGAAGCGCGGGTCGGCGGAGGATTCGGGGGCCGCGGCGCTGGGCGCCACGGTCGGGGTGCTCGCCGGGGCCTCCGGCAGGGCGGTCCCGGCCGCCGGAGCCGGCTCGCTCGGCGCGGCCACCGGCGTCTCGTCGCCCTGGCCGAGCAGGTAGAACACCGCCGCACCGCCGCCGAGGACCAGCACCGCCACCACCGCCAGCACCGCGACCAGCGGCCCCCGGCCGCGCCGGCGCTCCGGGATGGAACCGCCGGCGTACGGGAAGGGAGGCGGCGCGGCGTCGGCCCACGGCGCGTACGGCTGCCCGGCGGCACCGTGGGCGGACGGCGGCTGCTGGTGCGGCCCCGGGTCGCCCCGCTGGTGCGGCTCCGTGCCGTAGCGGTGCTCCGGCGGCGGGTACCCGGCGTGCGGGTCGTCCCAGCCGCCGTGACCGTAGGAGCCGGCGGAGGCGCCGTACGCCTCGTCGGGCTGCCGCCCGCGCCACGGTTCCGGATCCCCCCGACCCGGTGGTCCGTAGTTCGCCATGCACGTCTCCCGCGTGAGTGGTGAGAGGCCGGCCACCAACGAGGGACGCCGACGCCCACGTCACCGTAGCGTGTCCACCGATGAGACCACGCTCGCCGAGTGCGTCACCCCCCGCCGGCCCACCCGCCCGGACCGATCCCGCCGCCGGTGGCGGTCGGGCGGTCGCCGCCACACCGACGCTGGTGTGGACCGCCCTGCTGCTGGTCTACGTCCTCTGGGGCTCCACCTACCTCGGCATCAGGATCGCCGTCGAATCGATGCCGCCGCTGGGCTCGGCGGCCCTCCGGTTCGCCGCCGCCGGCCTGGTGCTGGCGCTCGTGCTGCGGCTGCGCCGGGGCCCGGGCGCGTTGCGGGTCGACCGGCGGCAGCTCGGCTCGGCCGCGCTGGTCGGGGTGCTGCTGCTGGCCGGCGGCAACGGGCTGGTCGTGCTCGCCGAGTCCGGCCCGCCGGGCGTCGCGGTGCCCTCCGGGATCGCCGCGCTGCTCGTGGCCACCGTCCCGCTGCTGGTGGTGCTGCTGCGTACGGCCACCGGCGACCGACCCCGGTTCTGGACGCTGGCCGGGGTGACCCTGGGCTTCGTCGGACTGGTGCTGCTCGTGCTGCCGAGGGGCGGGACCGACGCCGTACCGCTCGTTGGGGCGTTGACCGTGGTCGCGGGAGCGGTGAGCTGGTCGGTCGGCTCGTTCCTCTCCGGCCGGATCCGGATGCCCGCCGACCCGTTCGTCGCCACGGTCTACGAGATGTTCGCCGGGGCGGCGGCGCTGGCCGTCCTCTCGGCGGGCCGCGGGGAGCTGCGTGGCTTCGATCCGGGCACGGTGACCACCCGGTCGTGGCTCGCGCTCGCGTACCTGATGGTGGCCGGCTCCCTGGTCGCCTTCACCGCGTACGTCTGGCTGCTGCACCACGCGCCGATCTCGCTGGTCGCGACCTACGCGTACGTCAACCCGGTGGTCGCGGTGGCGCTCGGCGCGCTGTTCGTCGCGGAGCCGGTCACCGCGCAGGTGCTGCTCGGCGGCGCGGTCATCGTCGCCGGCGTGGCCCTGGTGGTGAGCACCGAAAGGCCCCGACGTGCCGCACCGGGTACCGCGCAGGAGCCTTCCCGCCGGTAGCGTCCGGCCGATGTCGACCGGGTCGGTGGTGTGCGCGGCGCTGCTGGGCGGCCTCGCCGGTGTCGCCGCGCCCCGAGCCGGCCGCCGCTGGACGTCCCGGCCCGTCCCGGCTCCGCCCGTCCCGGCTCCGCCCGTCCCGGCTCCGCCCGTCCCGGCTCCGCCCGTCCCGGCTCCGCCCGTCCCGGCTCCGCCCGTCCCGACCTTCACGTCGTCGCCGGGGCTGGCCGCAGCGGATCCTTCCGCGCAGGCTGGCTCCCTGCTGTCCAGGGCCGCGTTGGCTGGTTCGGCGCCGGCTGGTTCCGTGCTGTCCGGGGCCGCCGGTGCCGGGGCGGCGGTGGGGGCGGTCGTGTTCGCCGGGCTCGCGGCGGCCCTCGGCGGCGACCCGGCCCTGCCGGCCTTCCTCGGGCTGGCGGCGATCGGGCTGGTGCTCGCCGTGGTCGACCTGACCTGCCTGCGGCTGCCCGATCCGCTGGTGGGCGCGGCGGCGCTGGTCGTCACCGTCGGCCTGGCCGGCGCGGCCCTGCTGACCGGGGCCCCGGATCGGCTGTTGGGGGCGGTGGCGGGGGCGGCGCTCTCCTTCGCCGCGTACGTGGTGCTGGCGCTGCTGCCCGGCTCCCGGCTGGGCTTCGGCGACGTGAAGCTCGCCGCCGTGCTGGGCCTGCCGCTCGGCTGGTTGGGGTGGTCGCCGCTGGCGCTCGGGCTCCTCCTGCCGCACCTGCTCAACGGCGTGGTGGTGCTCGTCCTGCTGACCGCCCGCAGGGTGCGCCGCGACACCCCCCTCCCGCTGGGCCCGGCCCTCCTGACGGGCGCCTGGCTGACCACCCTCACCACCTGACCCGCCGCCCACGCACCCCGCCGCGGGCCGCCGCAGGCTCGCCCCTCCCCACCCCCGCCGCGGGCTCGCCCCTCCCCACCCCCGCCGCGGGCTCGCCCCTCCGCGGCCCGCCCCCGCCACGGCCCGCGCCTTAGCCGCAGCGATCTTGCACTTTCTGCCCTCAAATTGCGACGAATGTCCATCATGTCGGGGCACAAAGTGCAAGATCGCCGAGGACGGGGGGCGAGGGGCGAGGACGAGGGCGGGGCGGGGGAGGGTTAGATGAGGCGGAGTTGGCGGTCCTTGGGGCGGCGGGGTTCGGCGTCGCCGAAGCGCTCGAAGAGGCCCGGGTCGATGGCGTCGAGGAACGGGGACGGGGCGCACTCGCGTTCCGTGCCGTGCCGGCTGCGGCGGGCGGCGTGGCTGACGTACAGGCGGTCCTGGGCCCGGGTCAGCCCGACGAAGAAGAGCCGTCGTTCCTCGGCGATCGCGTCGTCGTCGGGGGTGCTGCCGGGCCAGCGCAGCGGGAGCAGGCCGTCCTCGGCGCCGACCAGGAAGACCACGGGGAACTCCAGCCCCTTCGCGGCGTGCAGGGTGAGCAGGGTGACCGCCTCGGCGCGCGGGTCGAGGGCGTCCACCTCGGCGCCGGTGGCGAGCTGGGACAGGAACGTCGGCAGGTCGTCGCCGCAGCGGCGGGCCAGCGGGGTGAGCAGGTCGACGGCCGAGCGGACGTCCTCCGGGCGTACCGCGCCGGTGCCGTCCAGCGTCGGCACCGCGAAGCGCTCCGCCAGTACCTGACCGGCCAGCCGCACCCGGGCGGCCAGCGAGCCGTCGAGCCCGTCGGCGTGCCGCAGCTCGCGGGCGATGGCGGACACCCCGGGCCGGTCCCGCAGCCGGTCGTGCGAGCGCTTCTGCACGGGGATGTTCGCCCGGGCGAGCGCGTCCACGATCGGCGCGGCCTGGGCGTCGGTGCGGTAGAGCACCGCGATGTCGGAGAACGACAGCGTCGTCGAGCGGCCGTCGATCCGCCCCGAGTCGAGGGACCGGTGGGACAGCCCGCCGACCAGCTCGTCGACGGTGCGTACGACGAAATCGGCCTCGTCGGCGACGGAGCTGGCGGAGTAGCGGCCGACCAGCGGGGCCTCCGGGTCGAGCCGGGCCGGGTCGAGCCGGCGGCCCCGCACCAGCGACGACGGCGCGATGGCCTGCACGGCGGCGGCGAGGATCGGGGCCGACGAGCGGTAGTTGCGGTTGAGCCGGACCAGCCGGGCGTCGGTGAAGTCCTGCGAGAAGCGCAGGAAGTAGCCGACGTCGGCGCCCCGGAAGGAGTAGATCGCCTGGTCCGGGTCGCCGATCGCGCAGAGGTTGCCGTCGGCGGGGCTGAGCAGCCGCAGCAGCTCGTACTGCACCGCGTCGACGTCCTGGTACTCGTCGACGAAGATCCACCGCCAGCGCTCGCGGTAGCGCTGCACGAGCTTGCGGTCGGCCTTCAGCAGCCCGACCGGCAGGGTCAGCAGCTCGTCCAGGTCGACCAGGTCCTGCTTGCGCAGCAGCGCCGCGTAGGTCGTGTCGTCGTCGCCGGCCTCGGCGCGGGCCTCCGCCCGCTGGGCGTCGTCGGCGATCCGGAAGTCGGCCGGCAGGCCGGCGGCGTCGGCGTTCTCCCGCAGGATGGTCAGGCCCAGCGAGTGGAAGGTGCCGACGGTGACGTCCTCGGCGACGGGCCCGAGCAGCCCGTCGAGGCGGTGCCGCAGCTCCTCGGCGGCCCGCCGGGTGAAGGTGATCGCCAGGCACTGCTCCGGGAAGACGTTCAGCTCCGCGCAGAGGTAGGCGATGCGGTGGGTCAGCGTCCGGGTCTTGCCGGTGCCCGGGCCGGCGACGATGAGCAGCGGCCCGCCCGGCGCGGAGGCGGCCACCCGCTGCATGGCGTCCAGCCGGTCCAGCAGCCCGGTGCCGACCTCCTCCATGCCGGCGAGCATCGGCTCGAACGGCTCGTGCGGCGAGGGCGCCGGCGCGATCGGGGGTGGCGGCGCGGGCGCGGCGGGCTTGCGCTTCGGCTCGGCCTTGGCCTTGGCCGCCGCCGGGCGCCTGGCCCGCGGCTTCGGCGCCGGCTCCGCGGGGGTGCGCTGCGCCGGCACGGGTACGTCGAAGAGGGTCTCCTGGGCCGTCGCGGCGCCGCCGCCCAGCTCGGCCGGGTCGAAGAGGGTGATGACGCCGTACTCGCCGTCGTAGCCGGGCACCCGGCGGACGTCGCCGCGCCGCAGCCGGCCGATGCCCTCGGCGAGCAGCTCCCCGCCGACCTTCGAGATCTCGTCGAGCGGGGTGGTGGTGAGGATCTCCAGCTCCGGGCCGAGCGCGGCGACCAGCTCGTTGAGTTTCCCCTCGACCCGCTTGGACCGCGCGCCCACCTTGTTGATCTCGCCGAGGATCTCGGCCAGCGGCACCAGGTGGGTGACGTCGCGGGCGTGTGCCGGCCGGTGCCCTGTCGGGCGGTCGGCCAGCTCCTCGACCCGGCTGAGCACGCCGACGGTGAGCGGCTTGCCGCACTCCGGGCAGCGGCCGCCGGCGGCCCGGGTCCGCTCAGGGGACCAGTTGACCCCGCAGAGCCGGTGCCCGTCCGCGTGGTACTTCCCCTCCTCGGGGAAGAACTCGATGGTCCCGGCCAGCCCGTCGCCGGTGCGCAGCGCGTCGCGGATCGCGAAGTAGTCCCGCCCGGTGGCGAAGACGGTGGCCTCCCGGGCCAGCGCCGGCGGCGAGTGCGCGTCGGAGTTGGACACCAGCCGGTAGCGGTCCAGGCTGCCGACGCGCCAGTTCATCTCCGGGTCGGAGGAGAGGCCGGTCTCCACGGCGAAGATGTGGTCGGCGAGGTCGGCGTAGCAGTCGGCGATCGCGTCGAAGCCCGACTTGGAGCCCAGCGCCGAGAACCACGGCGTCCAGATGTGCGCGGGCACCAGGTAGCCGTCGGCGCTGGCCTCCAGGGTGATCTCCAGCAGGTCCCGGGAGTCCAGGCCGAGGATCGGCCGGCCGTCCGA
The DNA here is from genome assembly GCF_053602615.1 of Micromonospora sp. NPDC004336. NCBI lineage: Bacteria > Bacillati > Actinomycetota > Actinomycetes > Micromonosporales > Micromonosporaceae > Micromonospora > Micromonospora sp. NPDC004336. The sequence continues at coordinate 23,850 of NZ_JBSGDY010000067.1, read as the reverse complement.
GCCGAGGTTGCCGATCCGCCCGAGCGCGGCGTTGAACCGGGCCACCGCGTCCAGGTCGGGCAGGTAGATCAGGTGGTGCACCTTGCGGGTGCGGTCGTCCCGCTTGTAGATCGTGGAGATCTCCACGCTGAGCATGAACCGGACCGGGTCCGCCTCCGCCTCGCTGGCCAGCCGGGGCGGCAGCCGGCGGGCGATGTCCCGCTCCGCCTCCGGGCTGAGCCGGTGCAGGCCGGGCTCGGCGGGGTGCAGGGTTTCGCGCAGGTGGTCGTACCAGGCGGGGTGGGTGAAGTCGCCGGTGCCGAGCACGCCGATGCCCTTGCGTCGCGCCCACCAGCCCAGGTTGGGCAGGGTGAGGTCGCGGCTGCACGCGCGCGAGTACTTCGAGTGGATGTGCAGATCCGCGACGAATGGCGGGAGGCCACCGGAGGGTGCGGCGCTGAACGGAGGCACGCCGCATCCTGTCACGAGCCGGTCGACGCCCGTCATCCGCCACGCGTGAAGGTGAGGTGCGCAATCGGCGGCGGTCCCGTACGGGTCAGGCGCTGCGCAGCTCCACCAGGGTGATCTGGGGTTCGGCGCCGACGCGCACCGGCGGGCCCCAGAAGCCGGCGCCGTTGGTGACGTAGACCTTGGTGCCGTCGACCTCGCCGAGACCGGAGACCACCGGCTGCTGGAGCTTGACCAGCAGGTTGAAGGGGACGATCTGCCCGCCGTGGGTGTGCCCGGAGAGCTGGAGGTCGACGCCGAACTTCGCCGCCTCCACGGCGGCCACCGGCTGGTGGGCGAGCAGCACCACCGGTCGGCTCGGGTCGCGGTCGCCGAGGGCCGCCGCGTAGTCCGCGGGGGCGGCCAGGCCGGTGCCGGCGGCGGTGACGTCGTTGACGCCGGCCAGGTCGAGCACGCCGCCGCGGGCCTGGATCTCGGTCCGCTCGTTCTGCATGACCCGCAGGCCGAGGCGGTCCAGCTCCTGGACCCACTCCTCGACCCCGGAGTAGTACTCGTGGTTGCCGGTGACGAAGTAGCTGCCGTGCCGGGAGCGCAGGCCCCGCAGCGGCTCGGCCGCCTCGCCCAGCTCGGCCACCGAGCCGTCGACCAGGTCGCCGACGACCGCGACGACGTCGGCGTCGAGGCGGTTGATGGCGGCGACGATCCGCTCGGTGTGCGCCCGGCCGCGCAGCGGACCGAGGTGGATGTCGGAGACCGTGGCGATGCGCAGGCCGTCCATGCTGCGGGGGAGCTTGGCCAGCGGGATCTGCACCCGGTCGAGCTGCGGGGGGCCGAGGGCGGTGCGGACGCCGTACCCGGTCAGGCCGGTGGCGGTGAGCCCGGCGAAGATCGCCGCCCCACGGGCGAGCAGCAGCCGGCGGGCCGGGTCGTGGTCCGGCTGGGCGACCGCGTCGGCGGCCGGCGGGTCGGCGGGCCCGGTGGCGCCGACCAGGGCGGGCTCGGGCGCGGCGGCGGTGGGCTCGGCGGCGGCGACCCGGCGGCGCAGCACCAGCTTCGCCACCGCCGTCGGCACCTCCAGCGCCACGAGCAGGACCAGCAGGTAGAACATGACGGCGAGCCAGAGGTAGCCCGGCCACGCCAGCCAGTAGAGCCCCGCCTGGGTGCCGACCATGGTCGCCGGTACGAGCAGCGCCAGCACCAGGGCGGTGACGCCGCCGATCCGCCGCCAGCGCCCCGGCGTGGTGGTGTCCCGCACCAGCCGCTTCCACAGGTAGAGGTGGATCAGGCCGGTGATCAGCGCCAAGGTGGCGACGAACGCCAGTGCCGGCAGCATGTGTGCGCCTCCCTCAGCCGCCCGCGAAGGGCGGCAGGACGTCGATGGTGGCCCCGGCGGGTAGCGGTGCTCGCCGATCATGACAGGTCACGCCGTCCACCAGGAAACTCGCCACCCGCAGGACGGCGGCGAGCCGCTCGCCGTGCCGAGCGGCGAGTTCCCCGAGGAGTTCGTCGAGACTGCCGCCCGCGGATGCGGTCTCCTCGGGCAGTCCGGCGGCGGCCCGCGCCCCGGCGAAGTACCGGACGGTGAGCGGCGGCCCGGCGTCGGCCGGCGGAACCGCCTGCCCGGCGTCGGCCGCCGGCCCGGCAAGGTCTGGCGGCCCGGCGGCGGCCGCCTGCCCGGCGGTTGCCGGCGGCCCGGCGTGGGCTGGCGGTCCGGCGTCGGCCGGCCGCGTCGGTTCGGTCACGGTCATCCTCCGATGGCCGACATCGGCCGGACGGGTTGCAGGAACGTGGGGTCGTCGATGCCGTGCCCGGCCCGCTTGCCCCACATCGCGGCCCGCCAGCGCCGGGCCAGTTCGTCGTCGTCCGCCCCGGCCCGCAGCGCGCCGCGCAGGTCGGACTCCTCCGTGGCGAAGAGGCAGGCGCGGACCTGCCCGTCGGCGGTGAGCCGGGTGCGGTCGCAGTCGCCGCAGAACGGCCGGGTGACGCTGGCGATCACACCGACCCGGGCCGGGCCGCCCTCGACCAGCCAGGTCTCGGCCGGGGCTGCGCCGCGTTCCGCCGGGTCGGGGGTCAGGGCGAACTCGGCGCGCAGGCGGGCCAGGATCTCCTCGGCGGTGACCATGGTGTCGCGGTCCCAGCCGTGCTGGGCGTCCAGCGGCATCTGCTCGATGAACCGCAGCTCGTAGCCGTGGGCGAGGGCGAACCGGAGCAGCGCCGGGGCCTCGTCGTCGTTGACCCCGCGCATCAGGACAGAATTGATCTTGACTGGGGTCAGGCCGGCGGCGGTCGCGCCGGCGAGCCCGGCCAGCACGTCCGCCAGGCGCGGCCGCCGGGTCAGTCGGGCGAACCGCTGCGCGTCCAGGGTGTCCAGCGAGACGTTCACCCGGTCCAGCCCGGCGGCGCGCAGCGCCGGAGCCAGCCGGTCCAGCCCGATGCCGTTGGTGGTCAGCGAGATCCGGGGACGCGGCTCCAGCGCCGCCACGGCCGCCACGATGCCGGGCAGGCCGGGCCGGATCAGCGGCTCCCCGCCGGTGAACCGCACCTCCGTCACGCCGAGCAGGCGCACCGCGACCCCGACCAGCCGGACGATCTCCTCGTCGCCGAGCAGTTGGGGGCCGGCCAACCAGGGCAGCCCCTCCGCCGGCATGCAGTAGGTGCAGCGCAGGTTGCACTTGTCGGTCAGGGACACGCGCAGGTCCCGGGCGACGCGGCCGTACCGGTCGGCGAGGACGCCGTCGGTCGGCGGGGCGACGTTCACCCGTCGACGGTAGCGCGCGCCAGCCCGGCCAGGGCCGCGCGGGCGGTGCGGGCGACCGCATCGCGGTACGTGCCGCCGAAGAGGGCGGTGTGCACCAGCATCAGGTGGAGCTGGTGCAGCGGCACCCGTTCCCGCCATCCGTCGGCGGGCGGCCACGCCTCCGCGTACGCGGCGAGGACCCGGTCGAGGTGCGGCACGCCGCCGAAGAGCGCCAGTTGTGCCAGGTCGGTCTCCCGGTGGCCGCCGTGCGCGGCCGGATCCACCAGCCAGACCCGGTCGTCAGCGCCCCAGAGCACGTTGCCCGGCCAGAGGTCCCCGTGGATCCGGGCCGGCCGCTCGTCCCCGCCGAACTCGCCGATCCGGTCGACGACCTGCTCGACCAGCCCGGCCTCCGCGCCGGTGAGCGCGCCGCCGTCCACCGACCGGCGCAGGTACGGCACGAGCCGGCGCCGGGCGAACCAGGCCGACCACGGCCCCTCGTCCGGCGTGTTGTCCTGCGGGAGCGCCCCGACGAAGCCGGCCCAGTCGGCGCCGAACGCGGGTGCGCCGGCCCGGTGCAGGGCCGCCAGCTCCCGGCCGAACCGTTCGGCCGCCTCGGGCGTCGGCTCGCCGGGCTCCACCCAGTCGAGCGCCAGCAGGTCGGGCAGCGCCACGACCACCTCCGGCACGGCGACCGCCCCCGCCTCGCGCAGCCAGCGCAGGCCGGCCGCCTCGGCGGCGAAGAAGCCCTCCGGCAGCGGCCGGCCGGCCCCCTCGGGCCAGGTCTTGGCGAAGATCGAGTGGCCGTCGTCGAGGGTCAGCCGGGAGGCGGCGCAGCTGTCGCCCCCGGCGACCGGCGTCTCCCGGATCCGCTGGTGGGTCAGGAAGGTCGGCAGGTGCTCCGGGTGCGCCCGCAGGTACGCCAGATCCATCCGCGCACCGTAACCCGTCACGCGGCGGCGCGGGCGGGCGTCGTGGCGGCGCCCCGCCGGCCGGCGGCCAGCAGCGCCAGCACCCCGGCGGCCTGGATCGCCGCGAGGACCACCAGGGCGGTACGGAAGCCGGCCAGCCCGCCACCGCCGGCGGTCCAGCACAGCGCGGCGACGGCGGGCGCGAGCGTCGTCGCGATCATCCGTACGGTGCCGCTGACCCCGCCGGCGGCGCCGGTGGCACCGGCGGGCGCCGCCGCCATGACCGCCGCGATGACCGGCGTGTTGAACAGGCCGAACCCGACGCCCAGCACCGCGATCTGCCACCCCACGTGGACCAGCCCGGCGTCGGCGGGGAGCGTGACCGGCAGCAGCGTGGCCCCGGCGACCAGCGCGGCACCCGTCGCCGCCGCCGGCAGCGCGCCGATCCGGTCGGCGAGCCAGCCGGCGACCGGCGAGACGACCGTCATGGCGCCGATGTTGACCAGCAGCAGCATCCCGGTCACCTCCGGGCCCTCGTGCAGCACGTCGGCGAGGAGGTACGGCAGGAGGAAGGCGGTCAGCGCGATGTTGAAGCACACGAGGAAGAGCCCGAGGGTGGTGAACCCGAAGCGACGGTCGCGTACCAGCGCGATGACCGGCCGCGCGGCGGGCAGCCGCGCCCAGGCCAGGCCGAGTCCCACGGCGAGCGCGCCGAGCGCGGCGGCCACCACCGGCCGCGCGGCGATCTCGTCGACCGCGACGATCACCGCGGCGACCGTGCCGCCCAGCAGCACCACCTCGCTCAGCAGCGGCAGGCCGGGCGCGGGCAGTCCCCGGCCGTCGCGGGCCAGCGCCCGCAGGCCCAGCCAGAGCGCGGCCGCGACGAGGGGCAGCTTCAGCAGGAACACCGCCCGCCAGCCGAACGCGCCGGCGACCAGCCCGCCCAGCGACGTGCCGGCCATCCCGCCCACGGTCATGATGGTCACCACTGTGCCGATCGCGCGGGCCCGCTGGTCGGCCCGGACGGACGCCGCGACCACCGGCAGGTAGACCGCCAGGGTGAGCCCGCCCGTGACGCCCTGGAGCAGCCGTACGGCCAGCAGCGCCCACATCGTCGGCGCGAGGGCGGCGAGCACGCTGGTGACGCCGATGCCGGCCATGGAGACGGCGAAGATCAGCCGGGGGTCGGCCTGGTCGGCCCAGCGGCCGGCCGGGATGGAGATGGCGGCCATCGGCAGCGCGTACGCCAGCAGCACCCAGGTGGTGGCCGTCGGATCCGCCCCCAGGTCGGCCCCGATGGCGGGCAGCACCACGCCGGCGATGCTCATCTCCGAGGTCACCACCAGCATGGCGAGGGCCACGGCGGCGACGGGGGCCCATCGGGTGCGGGCGACGGGTGGTGGCTGCTGCGGCGCGTCGGTGGTGGTCATGGGCGCCGACGGTAGGGGCGCGCGCGCCGGCCGGGCATCTGTCGGACGACCGTACCGGCGACCGGGGGTGGGGCCCCGGCCCGGAACCGGTCGGTTGACAGATGGCGGGCCCCCGCCGGCTGCCTAGCGTGGTCGGCACACAACCCCGACCGACCTGGGAGAACACCCATGACCACGCAACAGTTGCGCCTCGCCGTCATCGTGGCGAGCACCCGCGAGGGGCGCTTCGGCCCGGTGGTGGCCGACTGGTTCGTCGACCGGGCGCGGCGGCACGGCGGCTTCGACGTCGACGTGATCGACCTGGCGGAGGTCGAGCTGCCGGCCACGCTCACCGCCTTCGGCGCGCCGCAGCCGGCGGCGGTCGACGCGCTCGCGCCGCGACTCGCCGACGCCGACGCCTTCGTGGTGGTCACGCCGGAGTACAACCACAGCTACCCGGCCTCCATCAAGATCGCGATCGACTGGTACCGCGACGAGTGGCGGGCCAAGCCGGTCGGCTTCGTCTCCTACGGCGGGCTCTCCGGTGGCCTGCGCGCCGTGGAGCACCTGCGCCCGGTCTTCGCCGAGGTGCACGCGACGACTGTGCGCGACACCGTCAGCTTCCACGGCTGCTGGGACAAGTTCGACGAGTCCGGCGCACCGGTGGACCCGCAGGGCTGCGACAACGCCGCCAAGACCGTCCTGGACCAGCTCGGCTGGTGGGGGCGGGCGCTGCGGGAGGCCCGCGAGCGCGTCCCGTACGCGGCCTGACGGGAGAGGGAGCGCAGACGATGGACGTGGAGTTCGTCTTCGACGTGCCGTGCGTGTGGTCGTACTTCGCCTACGCCCGGTTCCAGCGCGCGGTGGCGCGGATCCGCGCCGAGGGCGGGGAGGTGACCGTGCGGTTCCGACCGTTCCAACTGGACCCGCGCGCCACGGCCGACGGGGAACCGAAGATCGACGTGCTGCGCCGGGCGTTCGGTGCCGAGGCGGACGACGCCGTCGCCGGCATGGAGTCGAAGGCGGCCAGCGAGGGGCTGACGTTCCGGCACCGCCACGCCGTGTGGAGCGACACGCTGCCCGCGCACCGCCTGATCGCGGTGGCCGCCGGGCAGGGGCGGGGCGAGGCGATGGTGGAGCGGCTGTTCCGCGCCCACCACACCGACGAACTCAACATCGCCGACCCGGTCACGCTGCGCCGGCTCGCCGACGAGGTCGGCGTCGCCTGGCGGGACGGCGACGACGAGGACGTACGCGCCGAGCTGGCCCGGGTGCGCGCCGAGGGCGTACGCGGGGTGCCGGTGTTCCGCTTCGCCGGCCGTACGCTGCACGGCGCGCTGTCGGAGGAGACCCTGTACCAGGCGATGAGCGCGACCGTGGCCGCGTAGCCTTGGCTCCCGTGCTGCACGGTCGGACCGCCGAGATCGCCCGGATCGACACGCTGCTCCGGCAGGCGCGGGCCGGGCGCAGCGGGGTGCTCGTGCTGCGGGGCGAGGCCGGGATCGGCAAGTCCGCGCTGCTCGACCACGCCGCCCACCTGGCCGGCGACATGCGGGTGCTGCGCACCGACGGCATCGAGTCGGAGGCGGGCCTTCCCTACGCCGGCCTGCACCTGCTCCTCGGCCGGGAGACCGGCCGGCTGGACGCCCTGCCCGCGCCGCAGGCCCGGGCGCTGCGGGCGGCGCTCGGGCAGGAGGCCGGCGGCGACGGCAACCGGTTCCTGGTCGGGCTGGCCGTGCTGAGCCTGCTCGCCGAGCTGGCCGAGGAGCGCCCGCTGCTCTGCCTGGTCGACGACGCGCACTGGCTCGACCGGGCCTCGGCGGAGGCGCTGCTCTTCGCCGTGCGTCGGCTCGACGCCGAGGCGATCGCGGTGGTCGTCGCGACCCGCGCCGACGAGCAGTCCCCGTTCGACCCGGCCGGCCTGCCGGAGCTGCCGGTCGGGCCGCTGGACGAGGCGTCCGCCGCCGCCCTGGTCGCGCAGCGGCCGGAGCCGGTGCCCGGCTACCTCCGGTCCGACCTGCTCAACGAGGCGCAGGGCAACCCGCTCGCCCTGCTGGAACTGCCGCTCGACGGCGAGCCCCGGCGGGTGCCGTCCTCGCGCTACCAGCGGCTGCACCAGGTCTTCGCCGAGCGGGTGCGGCGGCTGCCCGAGGCGACCCGGCGGCTGCTCGGCGTCGCCGCCGTCGCGTCCACCGCCGACGCCGCCGTGGTGTTCTCGGCCGCCGAGCGCCTCGGCTGCGCCCGCGCCGACCTCGCCCCCGCCGAGCAGGCGCAGCTCGTGCGGCTGACGGAGGGCCGGCTGGTGTTCCGCCATCCGCTGGTGCGTACGGCGGTGCGGGATACCGCGGAGGCCGGCGGCCGGGCGGCGGCGCACGGGGCGCTCGCGGCGGTCTACGCGGCCCGGGGCGACACCTGCTCGTACGCCTGGCACCGGTCGGCGATGGCCGTCGGGCCGGACGAGGAGGCGGCGCAGGCGCTGGAGACCGCCGCCCGCACCGGGACGCCCCGGGTGAGCGCGGCGGCCTCGGCGATGTACGAGCGGGCCGCCGCGCTCACCGCCGACCGGGCGCGGTGCGGACGGTGGCTGACCACCGCCGCCGAGGCGGCCGCCGACGCCGGCCAGCTGGACCGGGCCGCGGCGCTGGCCGACCAGGCCGCCGACCACGTCGCCGATCCCGTGCAACTGGCCGACATCGCCCTGGTCCGCGCCACGGTGCTCGACTCGCGGGACCGCCCGAAGGAGGCCCACCGGCTGCTCTCCGACGCCGCCCTGGCGGTGGCCTCCCTCGACCCGCGCCGGGCCGGTCACCTGCTCTTCCGCGCCGGCCGGGCGGCGGCCCACGCCGACGACCTCGGCGCGCTGGAGCGCACCGCCGCGCGGGCCGAGGAACTGGGGGTACCGAGCGCCCACCTCGTCACCGCGCTGTCCCGGGTGTTCGCCGCGCAGCACGCCCTCTCCGACGCCTCCGTGGAACCGCTGCGGGTGCTGGTCGGAGAGACGACCGGCTGCGCGCAGCACCTGGAGCTGCTCGACGTCGGCTGGTGGCGCCTCATGCTGGCCGACCTCGACAGCGCGTACGACATCGCGGGACGCCTGGCCGACACGGCCCGCCAGCAGGGCGCCGCCGGCCTGCTGGCGTCGGTGCTCCCGCTGCTCGCCCGCGCCCAGCTCATGTCGGGCCGGCACGACGACGCGGAGGCCAGCGCCACGGAGGGGCTGCGGATCGCCGCCGACACCGGGCAGCGCCGGCACGCCGTCTACCTGGACACCGTGCTGGCCGCCCTGGCCGCGATCCGGGGCGACGAGCAGCGGTGCGCGGAGCTGACCGCCGAGCCGATCGCGCGCGGCGTGACGCCGGGCAACGTCCACGCGGCGGGCGCGCTGAGCCTGCTTGAGCTGGGCCTCGGCCGGTACGAGTCGGCCTTCGCCCGGCTCTCCGGGGTGCTGGCCGCGCGGCACCGGGGCGGCGCGATGGCCAGCCTTCCCGACCTGGTGGAGGCCGCGGTGCGGGCGGACCGGCCGGCGGACGGGCGGCCCGCCGCCCGGCGGTACGCCGAATGGGCCGCGCACGTCCGGCAGCCGTGGACGCGGGCGGTCGCGCTGCGGTGCGAGGCGCTGCTGACCGGCAACGCCGACGACCAGTACGCCCAGGCCGTCGCGCTGCACCGGCAGGGCGGCCCGCCGTTCGAACGGGCCCGCACCGAGCTGCTGCACGGCGAGTGGCTGCGCCGCGCGCGCCGGATCAGCGAGGCGCGGATCGTGCTGCACTCCGCGCTGGAGATCTTCGACCGGCTCCGGGCCCGGCCGTGGAGCGCGCGGGCGCGCGCCGAGCTGCGCGCCGCCGGGGAGAGCGTCCGGGCCGCCGACTCGGACGCCGTGCGGCGGTTGACGCCGCAGGAACACCAGGTGGTGCAGTTGGCGGCCCGGGGACTGAGCAACCGGGAGATCGGCGCCCAGCTCTTCCTGAGCCCCCGCACCGTCGGCTACCACCTCTACAAGGCGTATCCGAAGCTGGGCGTCGGCTCCCGCAGCGAGCTGGCGTCCCTGGTGGCGGACCGGCCGGGAAGCGCCCCGCCCGCGGGGGCGTGAGCGGGCCGAGCTGCGACAATACGCTCCGTGTCTGTGGATGAACCGCGTGTCGTCCACAGGGGCGGCGAGCGGCCCGGCCCGGGTCGCAGGCTGCCAGCCATGACCCCGACCGACCGTCCCCGCCTCACCGTCCGCTCCCCGGCCGACCTCATCGCCGCCGTGCCCTACCTGCTCGGCTTCCATCCGACCGACAGCGTCGTCGTGGTGGCGATGCGGGCCCGCCGGATCACCTTCGCCGCCCGCGCCGACCTGCCCGACCTCGCCGACCCGGGCGACGCCGCCCGGCACCTCGCCGGCGTCGTCGCCCGGCAGTGCGCCGAGACCGCCACCGTCGTGGGCTACGGCCCGGCCGCCCGGGTCACCCCGGCGGTCGACGCCGTGCGCGCCGCGCTGACCGGGGCCGGGCTGCCCGTGCTCGACGCCCTCCGCGTCACCGGGGGCCGCTACTGGTCGTACGTCTGCACCGAGCCGGAGTGCTGCCCGCCGGAGGGCAGGCCCTTCGACGCCGGCGTCAGCGAGGTCAGCGCGGCGGCCGTCTTCGCCGGCCAGGTCGCCCTGCCCGACCGGGCCGCCCTCGTCGCGCAGGTCGCCCCGGTCACCGGTCCGGCCCGCTCGGCCGTACGCCGGGCCACCGCCCGCGCCGAGCGGCGCCTGGCGGCCCTGCTGCACCGGGCCCCGACGGCGGACCTGCGCAGCGGGCGGGCGGTCCGGGCCACCGGGGCGGCGGCCGTACGCGGCGCGCTGCGCCGGCACCGGCGGGGGCAGCCGCTCGGCGACGACGAGGTGGCCTGGCTCAGCCTGCTGCTGACCCACGTGCCGGTACGCGACCACGCCTGGGAACGCACCGACGGGCGCGACGAGGACATCGCGCTCTGGGCCGACGTGCTGCGCCGAGCCGAGCCGGAGCTGACCGCCGCGCCGGCCGCGTTGCTGGCGTTCGCGGCCTGGCGGGCGGGGCAGGGCGCGCTGGCGGCGGTGGCCCTGGAGCGGGGCCTGGCCGAGCACCCCGACTACCCGCTTGCGCTGCTCCTCGACGACCTGCTGCGCCGGGGCGTGCCACCGTCCGAGCTGGACGGCTGGCCGGCCGTCGACACCCCGGGCGTCGTACGCCGCAGGCGCAGCCGGGGCGGCCCCCGGTGAGCGGGCCGACGCGCACGGCTCGACGGCTCGTTCGCCGCCTACCCCTGCTCTATCGCTCGCAGGAAGTGGTGCATCCCGGAAGCCGGATTGTCGTTTGGGAAGGCGGTGCCGTTGCGTAGGTGGGACTGCTCCAGACGTTCGGCTCGGCGAGCTGCCTGCCGCCGTAACGGCATGTAGACGGCACTGTCGATGCTCTTCCCGGCTCGGCCGTCAAGCTTGCGGCTCAGACTCTCCGCATCGGCGGTGCTGACGAACTTCGTGAAGTCGCGGTGATGCAGGATGAGCCAGAGCTCGAAGCAGGGGTTCGAGATGACCAGACCGATACCTTTGGCCTGGGCGAGCTGCCTGGCGTCGAACAGGTTCGGATGGTTCTTCGGCCACTCGGTGTCGAATATGCACCAGCATTCGTCCACCTCCGGGTCGGCGAGTCGGTCCGCTGCCATCCTCACCAGGGTGAGTGGGACACCCTGGTGCGGGTGCAGTTCCAGGTTCAGGGCAGTGTTGCCCGCTACCTCGGGTAGCCTCTTCAATCCGTTGATGTAGTCCGGCTCGGAGTTCTTACCTTCGCAGAACACGACGACCGTGCGTAGTTCTCGGCGGCTGGCGATCGTCCGTTTCAGGGACTTCGCCCCACGACGGCGTTGTCTGATCGTCGTCAACCGATCAGACCTAGCGCTCGTAGGAACTCGGCCTGGTCGACCTGGGGAAGTGCGCCAAATCGGCCATGCAGGTAGGCGTTCTCCAGGTTCTGCGATTTGCGTACCCGCTCGCCGGCGAACTCAGCGAGCGCACCGAGCCGGGTGGAGCCGTCGATCCGCTTCTCGGTGAGCCAGACCTCGTCCCGGTTGAGATGGTTGAGCAGGCTGGTGTCGTGGGAGGTGAAGACGAGCTGTGCTCCGTGGGGATTCGTGACGGGGCTGCGGAAGACGCGGAGGAGCTCTGCGGACAGGGTCGGATGCAGGCTGGCGTCCAATTCGTCGAAGATGACGATCGATCCGGACTGTAGTGCTGTCAACACGGGGCCGATCAGCCCGAACCACGTTCTCGTTCCTTCCGACTCCGCCATGAAGTCGAGCGGCGCGAAGTCGTCGCCGGACCGGTGGACGAGACGTAGTCGACGTTGGGTCCGGGTTTCACCCGAGTTGGCGTAGACCACTTCCTGCTCGTCGACGACGACGTCCTGGATGCCCAGGTCAGCAAGTCGTAGCAGCGCCAACGCCTGTTCGCGCCTGCTCAACGTGGGCCATCTGCCTTCCTCGTCGTCCCCGAGGGCGAAGAGTGAGGGCTGGTCGTCGTCCGGACCGTCGAACCAGCGGCCCGTGTCGGTCCTGCTCGAGAGCCGTCGATTCGACTTCAGGAGGCTGCTCAGGAAAGAGGCACCAGGACGGCCGCGACGCGGTGCCTGACCGAGCACCTGGATGCGGAGGATGCCCTTGGCGAAGTCCGATACGAGCGGTTCCTCGAACCGCCGTGCGACAGACAGCGCGAGCGTCCGCTCGGTGAGGAGTTCCCGGGTACCAGACAAGGCTCCGAGGCCGCGCTGGAGCTTGAGGTCGGAGCCCTCACGCTCGAAGATCCGGCGGCGCTTCTTCTCCGGATAGTGGAAAAGGCCCTCGTACAGGACCTGGCTGGCGTCAATCTCCAAGACGTACTCGAAGCGCACACCGTCGACCGTCGTCTCGATGACGAACTCGCTGGACCTGGCCGGCCCTGTCCCGAAGGCGAAGGGCTCCAGCGGAATGTCGTCCTCCCACAGTCGGACCGAATCCTCTACGGCGTCCCGCAACCAGGCGAGTGCGCCGACGACGTTCGACTTGCCGGACGCGTTCGGTCCGTAGACCGCAGCGAGTGTCAGGAGGCTCTCACCGATGCGGGGCACCTCCCGGGCTGCCTCGCGATCGCGGTCCACAGCCACCATCGACAGCTCGACACCCTTGGCTATCGACCGGTAGTTGCTGGCCTCGAACCTGATCAGCACGGGGTCACGTTACCCCACTCTTGAGCGCTGTCATCGCCGACACATCGTCAATTCTTGACGGAATCGGTCGTCAAGCTGCAGCTTGGGCGACGACAAGCCGTAGGAACGGGCGTCCATGACCGGCGCGACGTGTGGGCGGAGCCGGCCGCCGCAGCGGAATCCGCCCGAGCGGCACGGGACGTCGAAGACACCGGCCGGCCGGTAGGGTCGGCCGCGTGGACCTGGACGACACCGCCGCCCGGCTGGGGGTGCCCGTCGAGGACGTCGAGCGCGTGCACCGGCTCGCCGGTGACGGGCCGTCGGCCCCGATGCCCGCCAAGGCCGACGCGCCCGCGCTCCTCGACCGGCTCGCGGTGCGGCCGGACGACGCCGCCGAGATCATGGCGGGCTGGCCCGATCCCGGCTCTCCGCTGTGGACGCCCGAGCTGCGCTGGCTGCTCGACCGCTCGATCGCGCTGGTCCGCGCCGACCTCGGGGGCCACAACTGGCTGTTGCCCGGCCCTGAGCTGCCGCGCGACCGGGGCCCCGCCTGGCGGCATCTCTACGTGTACGCCTACCTGGCCCTGGTCGACGTCGTCCGGGGATACCACCGCGACCACGGCATCCCCGACGCCGTGTCCTGGGCGACCCTCGCCGACCTGGGCCGCAACCTCGCGATCGACCGGCGGATGCGCCGCGAGGGCTGGCCGGTCATGCAGAGCTGGCTCACCCTGCACGCGCGCGGCGGCCTCTACGAGCTGGGCCGGCTGCAATACCAGCGCGGCGGCACCGCCCTCGACCTGCACATCCCCGAGTCGGGGCCGATGACCCCGGAGGCGGTCGCGGCGTCGCTCGACGAGGCCCGCGCGTTCTTCCCGCGCCATTTTCCCGACGAGCACTACACGGCGTTCGCCTGCGGCTCGTGGCTGCTCGACCCGCAACTGCTGGAATACCTGCCCGAGGATTCCAACATCGTCCGGTTCCAGCGGATGTTCGAGCTGGAACCCTACGAGGAGCCGGAGGGGTTGGACGCCGACGTCGAGGTGCTGCGGTTCGTGTTCCGCAGCCTGACCACGCCGCTCGACCGGCTGCCGCGCCGCACCGTGCTCCAGCGCGCGATCGTCGACCACCTCGCGGCCGGGCGGCACTGGCAGATCCGCCGGGGCAGGTTCCCGATCGGGCCCCGCCCCTAGCTCGGCTGTCGGCTCGGCGGGAGGCACCGATCCAGCCGGGTGACGAAGGCGCGCCACGCCGCCGGCGCGAAGGTGAGCGCCGGGCCGGACGGGTCCTTGGAGTCGCGGACGGCCACGACGCCAGGAAGATTGCCGGCGACCTCGACGCAGTTGCCGCCGTTGGAGCTGCTGCGGGTGCTCTTGCGCCAACGGGCGCCGGTCAGGTCAGCCATGCTCGCGCTCTCAAGAAGTCGATGGACTGGTCTCGCGGAAGCGCTACCGACCTCACGGTATCCCAGACCGCCCGGAGTGGAGCAACGTCGTTTGTGATGCGCCCGGCGGCCTGGTCGTCCAGGTAGCCGACATCTTCGCCATCCATTGTGGTGGCTATGACGAACGGCCCGGCCTGACCGGGATGCAGCCCCGCGCCGAGCGGGATGACGTGCACCATCACGTGCGGTCGCTGAGCCATCGTCGCGAGGTGATCAAGCTGCGGATGCATGATGTCGGGGTCGCCTCGACGCAGGGCCGCCTCGTCGATGACGAAGACTGCCAGCGGCGAGCGGGAGCGTTCGAAGACGGCGGCCTGTCGCCGTAGGCGCGTTTCGACGTGGGTCGCGGCGTCCGCGATCAGCGGACCGCTCATGAGGACCGCGCGGGCGTAGGCCTCTGTCTGTAACAGCCCTGGGATGACGGATGACTCGTAGCACCGAAGGCCGACCGCCTCGCGCTCGATGTCGGTCCACGGCCGGAACCAGGCTGGTTCGCGTGGCCGCAGAACGTCCGGCCACAGCTCGACAACGTCCTTCTTGAGGATCGCGGCCACCTGGGCCCGATGGCGGGTCTGGGGAATCCGTCCGTGGCTTACCCACCGCGCGGCGGTTTTCGGGTCGACACCGATTTGAGCAGCGAGGCTCTCCGCCGTCTCGCCCACCTCGGCCATGGCTGCCCGTACGGCCTGGTTCATCCCGCGCCTCTCGTCGAACGTCCCGAACATCCGAATCACATACTGCAACGCAGTGTGTTCGATTCACAACCCTCGGCAAGGTGGGTGTCGTGGCGGCGCGGTCGGTGGAGGCGGTGACCCGGCGGCCGCGTCAGCGGGGGTCGTCCCGACGGGGAGGGCGGGGCGACCCCGGTCCAAGGCACGCACGAGGGAGGGTTCGCCGTGGTGCACCTGGCGGCAGGCATGACGATCCGCGTCCCCGAGGACGCGTACCGCTTCGGCACCGGGCCGCTGATCCTGGCCGTCACCGAGGTGATCAGTCGGGGCCCGTTCGAGGGGCACGAGTGGGCCGAGCTGCGCGGCCACGGCGTACGCGAGGACGGCACGCGGGCCCCCCGCGAACGCTTCGCGTTCGTCCGCGTCGACCGGGTCCGGGTGGTGGACCGGTGAGCCGCCGGCGCGAGCACCTGCCCACCCGGCCCACCTGGCGGTGTGCGGCCTGCGGCATCGCCTGGCCGTGTTCGGCGGCGAAGCTGCGGCTGCTCGCCGAGTACCGGACGGACCGGCCGGCGCTGCTGGTTCACCTGGCGACCCTCCAGGCCGAGGCGGGCGAGCAGCTCGCGGCGCTGGACCGCGCCCCGACGCCGGGCGACCTGACCGACCGTTTCACCTCGTGGGCGCGGGCGCGCGGATAGCCGGCGCGGCGCGGGTCCCTCGAAGGATGTAGCCGACGTTCGTCCCGCGGGGCGACCCGACCGGCTCCGCGCCGGCCGAGAATGATCACATGCCGCTACTCCTGCATGGTCCGGCATGAGCGCCGGACTGCTCCTCTCGCTCGCGGGCCTGGCCCTGGTCGACAGCACCAGCATCGGCACGCTCTTCATCCCGGTCTGGCTGCTGCTGGCTCCCGGCAGGGTCAGCGTCGGACGGATCCTGGCCTACCTCGGCACGATCACCGCGTTCTACTTCGCCGTCGGGCTGGTGCTGGTCCTCGGCGGCGCCCGGCTGGCCGACGTACTCGGCGGGGCGATGGACAACCGGCCGGTGCTCTGGGCGCAGCTCGCCCTCGGGGTCGGCCTGTTCGCGCTGAGTTTCCGCTACGACGGCAAGCGCCGCCCGCGCGGCGGCGGGGTGCTGCGGTGGCGGGACCGGGTCGCCGGCGGGAACTCCTCGGTGCGCTGGCTGGTCGGGCTGGCGCTGCTCGCGGCGCTCGCCGAGGTGGCGACGATGCTGCCGTACCTCGGCGCGGTCGGCCTGCTGACCACCTCCGGGCTCGGCGCGGGGAGCGTGGTGGGCCTGCTCGCCGGCTACTGCCTGGTGATGGTGCTGCCGGCGGTGCTGCTGCTGGCCGCCCGGGTGGCCTGGCCGAGGCTGGTCGAGCCGGTGCTGGCCCGGCTCAACGCCTGGATCGCGCGCAGTTCCGGCGGCATGCTGGGCTGGATCTTCGGCATCGCCGGGTTCCTGCTGGCCCGGGACGCCGCCGTCCGGCTGGGGCTGTTCGACACGTGGATCAGGTTGTGACCCGCCGGGGATGGGCGTAGACGTTCATGGCCCGGTCGCGTAGGAAGCCGACCAGCGTCAGCCCGGCCTCCTCGGCCAGTTCCGCCGCCAGGGTGCTCGGCGCGGAGACCGCCGCCAGCAGCGGCGCGCCCGCCATCCACGCCTTCTGGGTCAGCTCGAAGCTCGCCCGCCCGGAGACCAGCAGCACGTGCCCGGCCAGCGGCAGCCGCCGCTCGCGGACCGCCCAGCCGACCACCTTGTCGACGGCGTTGTGCCGGCCGACGTCCTCGCGCAGCACGACCAGCTCGCCGTCGGCCGTGAACAGGCCCGCCGCGTGCAGCCCGCCCGTGCGGTCGAAGCCGCGCTGCGCCGCGCGTAGCCGCTGCGGCAGTTCGGCCAGGACCGCCGCCGGCACCGTCAGCGGGTCGTCGCCCACCGCGAAGAGCGATCGGGTACGCACCGCGTCGATGCTCGCCTTGCCGCACACCCCACAGGCGCTGGTGGTGTGGAAGTACCGGGTCGGGTCGGCGGCCGGCTCGGGCACGCCGGGGGCCAGCACCACGTCCACCACGTTGTACGTGTTGGGCGTCTCCGCGCCGGCGCAGAGCTGCGCGGTGTGCACGTCGTCGGCGGAGCGGATCAGCCCCTCGGTCAGCAGGAAGCCGATCGCCAGGTCGAGGTCGTCGCCGGGCGTACGCATGGTGACGGCGAGCGGGCGTCGCCGGCCGGGGCCGGCCGGGCCGACCCGGATCTCCAGCGGCTCCTCCACGGCGAGGCTGTCCTGCCGGCGTACCGAGGGGCGGCCGGTCGCCGCCGCGTCGAGGTCGATGCGGAGCACGCCGCGCCGGTCAGTAGCCCGTCCCATCCCGCCATCCTGCACCCCGGGGCCGGGGCGGCGCGCGGCGACGGTCGACAGCCGGCCGGACCGGCTCACCGGCCACGAGGGCGACACCGTCGGCGCCCTCGTGGCCGGTGAACGGTGCGTCGTCAGGCCCTGGTGCGGACGAGGAACGAGTAGCCGATGTGCTTCGTGCCGTCCCAGTTGTACATCTTGTAGCAGGGCCCGGGCGAGGTCCACGAGCTGACGTACGACGGCCGGGCCGCGTTGCAGGCCTTCAGCGTCGAGTAGAGCGGGCTGGTGTAGTCGGCGTGGGCGGGCGCGGCCAGGCCGAGCACACCACCGCCGGCCACCGCCGCAACCACCGCGAGGCTGCGGAGGCGGGGGCGGCGCAGAGTCTTCGCCATCTGTTGTTACTCCCTTGTCTCGCCTCGACCCGTGCCTGGCCGAGGGATGTCACCTGGCCGGCGGGACGCCGACGGCGGGCCCCACGCGGGCGCCCGTGCTGCCGCCGGTGATTCCCCGCACGACCCTGGCGTCGCCCATGATCGCATGTGGATGCACGCCGCCCCCGGGGTCGCTTTCGGCCGGCTCGCCCGGCCTCGGTCGGGTTCCCGCTCCGCGACGGCGGTGCCGCCGGCCGGTCGTTCCGCCGCTCCCGGCGGGTCGTTCCGCCGCTCCCGGCCGGTCGTTCCGCCGCTCCCGGCGGGGAGTGGGCCGGCTACCGTGGCCGGGTGGACGCGTACGCGGCGGTGGTGCTGGCGGGTGGGGCCGCCCGGCGGATGGGGGGCCTGGACAAGCCCGCCCGGCCGGTCGGTGGCCGACCCATGCGGGACCGCGTGCTGGCCGCCGTCGCCGACGCCGCCCCGCGCGTCGTCGTCGGCCCGCCGGCGGTGGTGCCCGCCGGGGTGCGGGTGACCCGGGAGGAGCCGCCGGGCGGCGGGCCGGTCGCCGCCGTCGCGGCCGGGCTGGCCCTGGTCGACGCCGGTACGCCGGTGGTCGCCCTGCTCGCCGCCGACCTGCCGCTGCTCACCCGCGCCGCCGTCGGCGCGCTGCTCGACCGGCTCGACGCCGACCACGACGGGGCCTGCTTCGTCGACGACGAGGGACGCCGGCAGACGCTCTGCGGGGTGTGGCGGGCGGCCCCGCTGCGCGCCGCCCTGGCCCGCCTCGCCGCCGACCGCGCCGCCGCCGACCGCGCCGCCGCCGAGCGGGCTCCCGCCGAGCGGGCTCCCGTCGAGCGCGCCGCCGCCGACCGCCCCGCCGCCGCCGACCGCGCCGCCGCCGTCGACCGCGCCGCCGCCGTCGACCGCGCCGCCGCCGTCGACCGCGCCGCCGCCGTCGACCGCGCCGCCGTCGCCGAGCGCGCCGCCGCCGTCGACCGCGCCGCCGCCGCCGAGCGGACTCTCGCCGAGCGGGACGGTGCCGCCGGGGACGGTGCCGTCGCCGGGCCGGGTCGGGCCGCGCCGCTCGCCGGAGCCCCGATCCGGGCGCTGCTCGCCGGGCTGCGGGTCCGCGACGTGCCGTGGACCGGTGCCGGCCCGCCGCCCTGGTTCGACTGCGACACTGACGAGGACGTACGCCGGGCGGAGGAGTGGGCACGATGACGGTGATGGACGACTGGGTGACGGCGGCCTGTGCCGAGCTGGGCCTCGACCCCGCCCAGGTGCCGGTGCCGGCCGTGCTCGACCTGGCCAAGGACGTGGCGCACCAGGTGCTGCGCCCGGGCGCGCCCGTCACCGCGTACCTCCTCGGGCTCGCGGTCGGCCGGGGCGCGGACCCGGCCGGCGCGGCGGCCCGGCTCAGCGCGCTGGCCGCCTCCTGGCCGGTCGAGCTCGGCGGCGAGCGGCCCGGCGAGGGTCCCGCCTGACCGCCGTTGTCCGATCGGTGTCGGCCTGATTCGTCCCGCTGCTTCCGTGGGTAGGGTGACCTGGACGGACGGAGGCGATCATGACGGTTGACCACCCCTCGGCGCCGCACGGAGACTCGCCCGGCACCCTGCCGGCGCACCACGAGCCGATCCTGCTCGACGAGCCCACCACGGCTGACCTGCGGGCGAAGGTGACCCAGGCGTGGCGGGAGTTCGCGCGGGCGCTGGCCGAGCGGTTGGGTGCGCTGCCGATGGGCACGCACGTCGAGCTGACCCTCGACCCCACCGCCTCCGGCACCGGCGACGCCGTCTACTCCGTCAGCATCGACGTCGGCGAGGACGGCAGGCTGGCCGCCCGCGCCGTCGGCAACGCCACCCTGCCGCAGGGCTACCGGCTGGACCGGGCCGCGGTGGCGGACATGATCGCGCTCGGCTGGTCGCCGCCGGGCGTGGTGGAGGGCTCCGGCGAGCACTTCGGGCTGGACGGCAGCGTCGCCGACGCGACCCGGCTGGCGGCCCTGCTCACCCGGACGCTGCGCGACGTCTACGGCGCGCCGCACCCCGCCTTCCTCGTCTACCTGATCCACGACGCCGAGGGCGAGCCGCTGCCGGTGGAGCCGCTGGGCACCGCGCGCAGCGAGTTCGGGCCGGACCGCGACGTCGAGGCCGACCTGGACGAGGCGCTCGCCGCGGCGAGCGCCGCCCAGGCCCCGGAGGGCGACGTGGCCGCGCTCGCCGAGCGGGTGCGCACCGTCGTCTCGACCATGCTCAAGTCGGAGCCGGACCGGTTGCAGGTCGACTCCGACGGCGACATCAACATCCGCGCCGGCTCGGCGATGGTCTTCGTCCGGGTCCGCGACAATCCGCCGCTGGTGGACGTCTTCTCCCCGGTGCTCACCGAGGTCGAGCCGACCGAGCGGCTCTACGTGAAGCTCTCCGAGCTGACCAACCGGATGCCGATCGGCCGGCTCTACTGCGCCGACGACACCGTGTGGGCGTCCATCCCCGTCTTCGGCCGCAACTTCCAGGCCACCCACCTCATGCTCGCCGTGCAGGTGATGACGGGGCTCGCCGACGAGCTGGACGACCGACTGCACGGCGAGTTCGGCGGGAAGCGCTTCTTCGGCGAGGGCGACAAGCCGGTCCGGCGCGAGCAGGGCGAGCACCGCACCGGCATGTACCTCTGACCACCCTCCCCCCGACGGTGGCGGGTGAGGCCCGGAAACCCCGAGAAACCGGGCCCCACCCGCCGGGGAGGGAGGATCAGGTCACGGGGAGCCAGTCGAGGCTCCGCGCGGTCGCCGGGTCGGTGGCCCGCAGGCCCGCGTCCGAGACGGTCCAGAGCACGTCGCCCACCAGCAGCGACCGGGTCACCGCGGCCGGGTCGCCCGGGTGGGACACCGTGCCGACCTCGCTGATGTCGGTCCCGGTCACCCGCAGCAGGCGTACGTCGTCGCCGACCGGGAGGGCGACCAGCCCCGTCTCCGGACGGTGCAGGAAGGCGTGCGGGTCGTACTCCAGCGCGGAGTAGGCCCGGGGCACGTGCCACTGGTCGAGTCGGGTCGGCCGGGCCGGGTCGCGTACGTCGAACAGGGAGACCTGGACGCCCTGCGTCCGCCCCCGCCGGTCGGCCTCCTGGCCCACGCCGAGCAGCCGCCCCTCCGGCAGCGGGTGCAGGTACGCCGAGTAGCCGGTGATCTTCAGCTCGCCGGTGACCCGGGGCGCGGTCGGGTCGGTCAGGTCGACCGCGTAGAGCGGGTCGGTCCGCCGGAACGTGACCACGTACGCGGACCCGCCGAGGAAGCGCACCGACCAGATCCGCTCGCCCGGGCCCAGGCCGCCGACCGAGCCCGTCCGCACCAGGGTGTCGCCGTCGCGGCGCAGCACCGACACGGCGGACTCGGACGTCGGGCGGGCGGCCCACGGTTCGCCGGTGGTGGTGGCGACCCGCAGGTGCCCCTGCCACTCGGAGAGGGCGTACTGGTTGACGAGCGAGCCCGGCACCGTGCCGGCGGCGACGTAGCGCGGACGCCCCGGCGCGGCGGTGTCGAACTGGTAGATCTCGGTGACCTGCCTGCCGGGGGACCGGTCCCAGCGCAGCGAGCCCGGGCGGCCGGTGGTCGGCCGCTCGCCCGCCAGGTAGAGGCTCGCGCCGGTGCCGTAGACCGTGGTGGCGTCGGCGGCGACGCTGACCGGGTCGCCGTCGCCGAGCCGGTCGGTGGCCAGGTCGAAGCTCAGCACGGTCAGCATCGACGTGCCGGACCACGCGGGCGGGCGGCTCAGCCGGTCGCAGCCGACCCGGCCGGTGTGCCGCTGGGTGCCGGACGTCCACTCGTACGCCGGCAGCCACGCCGCCACCCCGGCCCGGTCGACGACCTGGCGGTTCGCGGCCGTCCGGGACTCCTCGGTGCCACGTTCGAGGTGCGGGAACTCCAGCCAGGGCCGGCTACGGACCACGACGCGCGCGGTGGAGCCGCTCTGCCGGGCGTCGACCAGGTCGCCCTCCATGCGGTAGGTGCCGAGCACGCGCGGCGCGCCCGCGAGGTCGACCAGGGCCAGGTGGGACGCGGCCACGCCCGCCGGCATCCGCCTTCCCGGCATCGGCATCGCCGGCTCCCGGAGCGTGCTGGCCCGGGTGAGCACCAGCGCGCGGTCGCCGTGCAGCAGCAGGGTCTGCTCCCCCCACCCCGGATCCGGCAGCGCCCGGCCGAGGTCGAGGCGGCCGGTCTCCCGCCGAGCGGCCGGGTCCACCACCCGCAGCAGCCCCCGGTGGACCGTGACGATCCGCCGCCCGTCGGTCTTGACCAGGTCGGGCTCGTCCGCGCCGACCTCGTGGTTGTTGGTGGTGGAGTGCTCCGGGGCGGCCGCGGCGGACGCCCGCGCGCCGGCCTCGGCCTTGGGCAGGCCACCGAACGCGGTACGCCAGCCGTCGGCGAAGCCCCACGGGCCGACGGACGCCCGCGCGGCGGCCCGCAGCCCGTCCAGCGCCTCGGCGCAGGAGTCGAAGGAGACCAGCCGCGGCGCGAACGGCCGGTGGCTCGGCGGTGGGTCACCGGGCAACGGCGGCGGGACGGCGCTCCCGCCGAGCAGGGTGAGGGCGGCCAGCGTGCCGCCGGCCAGTAGGTACGCTCCCCGTGTCATGGCCGGTTCGACGCGCCGGCCCGGCGCACGGTTCCGTCCCGCCCCGCCCCCGCCGCTGGCCCACGCGATCTTGCGCTTCCTGCCCTCGATTTGCGACGAACGTCCATCATGTCGGGGCACAAAGTGCAAGATCGCCGAAGACGGGGAGGGCGGAAGGAGGGCGGCGGGCCGGGTCAGCCGGTGGAGGGGCCGACGCCCGGGGACTCGACCAGGCGGGACAGCACGATGGTGCTGCGGGTGGAGGTCACGAAGGGTTCCGCCCGCAGCCGCTCCAGCGCCGCCTCCAGGTGCGCGATGTCGGCCGCGCGCAGGTGCACCAGCGCGTCGGCCTCGCCCGAGACGGTGTACGCGCCCACCACCTCCGGGTGCCGGCGGGTCGCCACCCCGATCTGGGCCGGGGTGGTCCGGCCGGCGCAGAACAACTCGACGAACGCCTCGGTGGTCCAACCGACGGCGGCCGGGTCGACGACCGCCGTGAAGCCCCGGATCACCCCCGTGGAGCGCAGCCGGTCGACCCGCCTCTTGACCGCCGGGGCGGAGAGCGAGACCCGTTGCCCGATGTCCGCGTACGAGGCTCGGGCGTCCGCGACGAGCAACGCAATGATCCGCTGGTCTACGGCATCTATCTGCAACGTTCCGCCTCTGGGAAGCAACGGTTGTGGCTGTTACCAAAGTTCCACGGTACCTACCCTTGGTCACCGTGAACCAGCAGCGAGTCCCGCGAAAGCGGACATATCTCATGTGCTCGCCCGAGCACTTCGCGGTCGAGTACGCGATCAACCCGTGGATGGACGTGACCACCCCGGTCGACCCGGAGCTGGCGGTCAAGCAGTGGGACCGACTGCGGGAGACCCTCGTGGGTCTCGGCCACGAGGTGCACCTGCTGACGCCCGAGCCGGGCCTGCCCGACATGGTCTTCGCGGCCAACGGCGCGTTCGTGGTCGACGGCATCGTCTACGGCGCGCAGTTCAAGCACGAGCAGCGGACCGCCGAGGCCGCCGCGCACCGGGCGTTCTACGAGTCGCGGGGCTGGCGGTTCATCGCGCCGAGCGAGACCAACGAGGGCGAGGGCGACTTCGCGTACCTGCCGGAGGCGCACGGCGGGCTGGTCCTCGCCGGGCACGGCTTCCGCACCGAGCTGCCGGCGCACGCCGAGGCGCAGGAGGCGATCGGCCGCCCGGTGGTGTCGCTGCGCCTGGTCGACCCGCGCTTCTACCACCTGGACGTGGCGCTCGCCTCGATCGACGACGAGAACGTCGTCTACTACCCGGGCGCCTTCTCGGCGGCCAGCCAGAAGGTGCTCGCCCAGCTCTTCCCCGACGCGGTGGTCGCGGACGACGAGGACGCGCTGGCCTTCGGCCTGAACCTGGTCAGCGACGGGCTCAACGTCGTGCTCAACAGCGAGGCGACGCGGCTGGCCGGGAAGCTGAAGGCGGCCGGTTACCACCCGGTCCCGGTCGAGCTGGCCGAGCTGAAGAAGGGCGGCGGCAGCGTCAAGTGCTGCATCGCCGAGCTGCGCCACTGAGCGAGCCGAGCTGCGCCACTGCGCGAGCCCGAGCCGAGCTGCGCCACCGAGCGAGCCGAGCCGAGCTACGCCACCGAGCCGAGCCGCACCGGGCCGCCCGCCGTGCCCGGTACGACGAAGGGGTCGGCCTCCCGTCCGGGAGGCCGGCCCCGGCCTGGTCGTGCGGG
>NZ_JBSGDY010000066.1:0-30166 GCF_053602615.1 Micromonospora sp. NPDC004336 | reverse complement strand
GGCGGCGCGCCCGCCTGCCGGCACGCCCCGGCCGCCGCCCTTGCCCCAGGTGGTGTCCTTGCTGCCCGGCTGGCCGACCTTGGGCGCGCGCCCCTCCTCGGCCGCCGCCCGGCGCTCCTTGTCCTGCTTCCAGGCGGTGCGCTGGGGCAGCTTCTCGGTGCCCGAGTACGCCTTGTGCCAGGGCCGCTCGTCGGCGGGCAGGGTCCTGCCCCGCCCGGCGAGGGAGTCCTTGTTCTTGCCACCGGAGCCCTTCGGGGCTCCCGCCTTCGGCGTCAGTCGCCGGCCACGGCGCTGCGAGTTGCCGGCCATCAGTCCTGCTCTCCAATAGTCCAACGGGGGCCCTGGGGGGTGTCCTCGACCACCACGCCGGCCTGCTTGAGCTGGTCGCGTACGGCGTCGGCGGCGGCCCAGTCCTTGCGGCCGCGGGCCTGCGCGCGCTGCTCCAGGGCCAGCGCGATCAGGGAGTCCACCACGCCGCGCAGGTCGTCCACGCGGCCGCCACCCGTCCACGCCGGGTCGAGGGGATCGACCCCGAGGATATCCAGCATGGCGCGGGTGGCGGCCAGCGCCGTGCGGACGGTCACATCGTCGCCGCCGGTCAGCGCGGTGTTGCCGTCGCGGACCACCTCGTGCAGGACGGCGAGCGCGGCGGAGGTGTTCAGGTCGTCGTCCATCGCCGCCGCGAACGCCCCCGGCAGCTCGCCGAGGTGGCCGGGGCCGACGCGCTCGACGGCCCGCTGCACGAAGCCCTCGATCCGGCGGTACGCGACGGCGGCCTCACGCAGCGCCTCCTCCGAGTAGTCGATGCGCGAGCGGTAGTGCGCGGCGGCGTAGTAGTAGCGCAGCTCCACCGGGCGCACCCCGAGCGAGTCGACGTACGTCAGGTCGAGGGCGTTGCCCAGCGACTTGCCCATCTTGGCGCCGCCGATGCTGAGCAGCCCGTGGTGCACCCAGTAGCGGGCGAACGGCAGCCCGGCCGCCTGCGACTGGGCGATCTCGTTCTCGTGGTGCGGGAAGGTGAGGTCCAGCCCGCCGCCGTGGATGTCGAACTCGGCGCCGAGGTAGCGCCAGCACATCGCGGAGCACTCGATGTGCCAGCCCGGCCGGCCCCGCCCCCACGGCGACGGCCAGTAGGCGTCCGCCGGCTCGTCGGGCTTGGCGCCCTTCCAGAGCGCGAAGTCGCGCGGGTCCCGCTTGCCCCGGTCGGGGGCGTCGCCGGCGGACTGCATCGCGTCCACTGACTGGTTGGACAGCGACCCGTAGGCCGGCCACGAGCAGACGTCGAAGTAGACGTCGCCGGAGCCGTCGGTGGCCGGGTAGGCGTGCCCGTCGGCGATCAGCTTGGCGATCAGCTCGTGCATCTCCGGGATGTGCCCGGTCGCGCGCGGCTCGTACGTCGGCGGCAGCACGTTGAGCGCCCGGTAGGACTCGGCCAGGACCAGCTCGTTGGCGTACGCGATCGACCAGAACGGTTGCCCCCGCTCCACGGCCTTGACCAGGATCTTGTCGTCGATGTCGGTCAGGTTGCGGATGAAGGTGACCTCGTAGCCGGCGGCGAGCAGCCAGCGGCGCAGCACGTCGTAGTTGACGCCGGAGCGAAGATGGCCGATGTGCGGCGGGGCCTGGAGGGTGAGACCACACAGGTAGACCCCCACCTTGCCGGCTTCCCGCGGGACGAAGTCCCGCACCGATCGGGTGGCGGTGTCATACAGGCGTAGCGTCACCGTACAAGGGTAGCCGTCCACGCTTTTCCGGGTCGGCCGGAGCCGGGTCGTACGCTGCTGGGCGTGGACACGACGGCGCGGGGCGGGGAGACGGCGCAGACCCTGGACCGGGGGCTGCGGCTGCTGCACCTGGTCGCCGACGCGCCGGGCGGGCTGACCGTCACCGAGGCGGCGAACCGGCTGGGCATCGGCCGGGCGGCCGTCTACCGGCTGGTGGGCGCGCTGACCACGCACGGGATGCTCCGGCGCGACGGCGGCGGCCGGCTCCGCCTCGGCGCGGGGGTGCTGCACCTGGCCCGGCGGGCCCAGCCGCTGCTCGCGGAGGGGGCGCTGCCCGCCCTGCGCCGGCTCGCCGAGCAGGCCGGCGCGACCGCCCACCTGACCGTCGTCGAGGGGGGCGAGGGGATCGCGCTGGCCGTCGTGGAGCCGAGCTGGACGTCGTTCCACGTCGCGTACCGGACGGGCGCGCGGCACCCGCTGGAGCGCGGGGCGGCCGGGCGGGCCATCCTGGCCGGGCGGGCGGGCGCCGCCGGCCCGGTGAGCACCGCCGGGGAGCTCCAGTCCGGGGCGTACGGGGTGGCCGCCCCCGTGCTCGGCGTGCCGGGCCTGGAGGCGAGCGTCGGCGTGGTGGCGCTCGCGCCGCTGGACGCCGAGGTGGTCGGCGCCCAGGTCATCGCCGCCGCCACCGCCATCGCCACCGCCCTTTCCTGACGCCCCCGCCCGTCCTGGCGCCTCGGCCCGCCCTGACGCCGATACCACATCCGCCGGTCGTCGTGGCGGTTGTCCACAGCCGGGGCCCGGCGGGCGGGCGGCCTCGTCCACAGGGGCGCCGGGGCGGCCGGGATCGTCGGCACCCTGGTCCACATGCCACCCTCACCGCACCGACCCAGCGCCCTTGCCTGGCAGGTCTTCCGCGGCTCCGACGCGGTCCGGCGGGGCCTCGTCACGGAGCACCAGCTCCGCAGCTCCGCCTGGATCCGGCTACGCCACGACGTCTACGCCGACGCCCGGCTCGACCGTGACCACGCCCTGGCGTGCCGGGGCGCCGTCCTGCGACTACCGCCCGAGGCGGTGGTGGCCGGTCCGTCGGCGGCATACCTGCACGGCGTCGTGCACGCCGCCACCTTCGCCGACGACGTGCACGTCCTCCTGCCGAGGACGATCCGGGTCGGCCCCCAGCGCGGCATGCGCGCCCACACCCTGGGGCCGGCCGCGGCGCACCCGACCGCAGCCGCGGCGGCCCTTGGCCCGGCGCACGACGGACACCGAGCGACCGCACCGGCGACGGTCCCCGGTCGGGCGCGCGACGGACGCCAACCGACCGCACCGGCCGCGATACCCGGCCGGGCACACGACGGACACCAACCGACCGCACCGGCTACGGCACCCAGCCCGGCGTGCGACGGGCGGCAACCGACCGCACCGGCGGTGACGCCCGGCCCGGCGCGCGACGGAGACCGTCCCACCGAGCCTCCGACAACACCGGGCCGGGGGTGCGGCGGGCGTCCTCCCGCCGGCCGGCCGGCCGTTGGTCCGCCGTCGGCGCTGCCCCTGACCGCCGGGCCACCACGCCGGTCGGCGCCGGCCGAGGCGGCGTGGGAGACGGCGGTCTGGTTGGAGCCGCTGCGCGCGGTGGGCATCGTCGACGCCCTGCTCAGGCAGGGCCTCACCAGCCGCGATGCCCTGGTCGAGACCGCCGACCGGCACGCCGACCGGCCCGGCGGCAGGCGGGCGCGCTGGGTGTTCGACCTGGCGGATCCGGCGGCGGCGTCGCCCGCCGAGTCGCAGCTGCGCGTGCGGCTGGTGCTGGCCGGGCTGCCGCGCCCGGTCACCCGGCACCCCGTCCGCCTGCCCTCGGGGCTCGTCGCGCACCCCCACCTGGCCTGGCCGCGGCACCGGGTCGCCGTCGCGCACGCGGGAGACCCGCACGTCGCCGGCGCCGACCAACCGCAGCTCGACCGGTGGCGGCTCGACCAGTTGGCCGCGGCCGGCTGGCTCGTGCTGCACGCGACCAGCCGACGCGTGCACCGGGAGTTTCCGGCGCTGCTGGTGGAGGTCCGCGCCGCTCTGGCCGCCCGGGGCTGGCGGTGACGGTCCCTCGGTCCTGATCCGGCCGCGCACCTCCACGCCTTCCCAGGCCGGGCCGCAGATCCGACCGTCCGTAGCATTGTCATTGCATCGTGCAACTTCTATGGTTGCCACAGCTTCGCGTTCTCCTCTGAATACGGGGGTGGAGGACTGATGGGGTGTCCGTGGCCTGTGCCGTCCCATGACGGATCGACATGAGGTTCCAACTGTTGGGCCCGCTCGCCATCGAGGCGAACGGTCGCCCGCTGCACCTGTACGGCAAGCGGCCACGCGCGGTGCTGGCCCTGATGCTGCTCAACCAGGGCGCGCTGGTCCCGGTGGACCGGATCATCGACGCGATCTGGGGCGATGCGCCGCCACGGACCGTCCGCACCCAGGTGCACGCCCAGATCTCGGTGATCCGGCGCTGCCTGATCGCGCTGCCGGGCGTGGAGATCCGCACGCACTCCACCGGCTACCTGCTGCGGACCGACCCGGACGCCATCGACGTGGCGGTGTTCCGGCAACTGGCCCGTCGAGGCGGCACGCTCGCCGCCCTGGGGCAGCCGGTCGCCGCCGCGGAGGCCTACCGGGCCGCGCTCGGGCTGCACGTCGGGCCGCCGCTGGGCGACGTCGACGCCCCCTTCGCCCGGGCCGAGGCCGCCCGGCTGGCCGAGGAGCGGCTCGCCGTCCTGGCCGAGCTGACGGGGCTCGACCTGCGCGCCGGGCGGCACCACGAGCTGATTCCGGCGCTCACCACCCTGGTGGAGCAGCACCCCCTGCACGAGCCGCTCTGGCGTCACCTGCTGGTCGCGCTGCACCGGGCCGGGCGGCGCAGCGAGGCGGTCACCTGCTACCACCGGGCGCGTGCGCTGCTGCGCGACGAGTTGGGGCTCGACCCGGGCCCGGAGCTGTCCGCCGCCTACCGGGCGCTGCTCGGCGACGACCCGGCCCCGCCCACCGGCGCACGCGACGACCGGCTCGACCGCGCCCTCTCCCGGCTGGCCGAGGTCGAGCGGATGCTCCAGGACATCCGCCGGCAGTTGGAGGCGGGCGAACTGAGCCACTGACCGCCGCACCAGGTGGATCGGCTGTCACGGCGAGAAGGGGCCGGCGCGACCACGTCACGGTCGCGCCGGCCCGGAGCTGCTCGGGGTCAGGCGGCGCAGCTGTAGCTGATCGGGTGGCTCGTGCCGTCGCGGAGCAGGATCGTGAGGGTCCAGGTCTTGCCCGCGCAGGACGGCCAGGTGGTCACCGGGATCTCGAACCGGCTGGTGCTGGTGTTGAAGGTCGGAGTACCGACGGAGCTGGGGAGCGTCCAACCGTTCCACGAGGTGCCCACGACGGCTCCCGGGTCGGCGATCAGCGAGCTGCCGGAGCGGAGGCCGAAGCTGATCGTGTGTGCGCCGGGCGTGTGGTTCTGGACCGACGTCAGCGGCCCGCTCCCACCGATGTAGAAGCCGTCGAACTCGTACGTGGCGGTCGGCCGCAGGTAGTTGGCGGTGAGGTGGTTGGCCACCGAGGTGCCGGAGGAGAGCCCGGCGTCGGCGTCGAACTGGTAGTGCACACCGAGGTAGACCCGGCTGCGCGCGTTCTCGGCGGCGGCGGCGGTGAAGGTGGTGAACCAGCGCACCTCGTCGGGCGCCGAGTTCGGGTCCTCGGTGGTGGCGTTGAACCGGAAGCTGTCGGAGCCGAAGAAGCCACGCATCACCCCCGCCCACGCCCCGGCGAAGGTGGCGTGCCCGGAGGTGTAGGACGGAAACGACGGGGAGAAGCGGACGCCACCGTTGACCGAGAGCGGCTGCCAGGTCGGGTCGGGCACCGTCGCGCTGTTGCCGTCCGACTGGGGCTCCTGGATCGCGGTCTCCGGGCGCCACAGATCGATGCCCGTCTGGTATTTGGCGTCCCACGCCGTGATGGCCGCGTCCGCCATCGCGAAGGCGACCAGGGCGAAGAGCTTCGCGTTGCCCGCCTGGGTGAGCTTCCCCTGCGTCGCCATGATCTGGGTGTGCTCGAACAGCTGCCCCGGGGGCAGGTAGCTGCCGGGCAGGTCGTTGGCCCAGAAGAACGCCTGGCGGGTCTCGCCCGCCCTCCGCTGGGTGCTGTCGTGGCGGCCGAGGCGGCGGACCTCGTCGACCTGGGCGGCGTAGCCCTCGCTCCGCAGCAGGTCGCCGATGTCGGAGATGCCGAGCGGCGGACCCGGCCGGAACTGCGAGCCGGAGGTGAGCCCGAACGGCTTGACCCGACCCCAGTTCGGGGTCACCGCCGGCTTGCCCTGCGTCGGGCGCCAGGAGCCGGCGGTCTCGCTGTGCGCGTAGGCGGTCGTGTCGGCGGAGCCGTCGTTCGCCCGGAAGTCGATCATCGCCTGGGCGGCTGCGGACCCCATCCGCTGGCCGTCCGTGCGCGCCGGTGACGCGGCGATCCCCTCCTGGGCGGCGGCCAGCTCGTCGTCGAAGTTCAGCGTCGGGTAGAGGGTGCGCAGGACGTCGTAGGCGGCGTAGTCGATCGCGGTGGCCAGGTCGGGCTTGACGCCGATGGTCCGCGGCACCTGGATCCGGTAGGGCGCGCCCAGGCACTGGAGGACCCCCGGCACGCAGAGCACCGAGTTCGCGGCGTCGTAGATCGCGCCGTGCATCATCGCCCCGCTGCGGGCGAGCGGCCCCGGCGCGGCGGTGGCCGGGCCCGGGGCCATGCCACTCGCCGCCCGGAAGGTGTCCACGAGCACCTGGTTCCAGTAGAGGACGTGGTCGGTCGGCCCGGCGGCCTGCGCCGGACTGGCGGGAGCGATGACGGCGGCGGTGCCGACGCTGACGGCGGCGACGGCCACCGCACCCCAGCGTCGGGTAGACGTGAACCAGCCCATGGGACTCCTGTCGAGGCTTCGAACGGCCACGGAAACTCCGTGACCCGTTCGAAGCCTGGGCCGGCCCGCTATCCGGCGACTACGGAGGCGCTACGCCCCCGCTAGGCGCGACGGACGCCGGCCGAGCGCGGCCCCGGGCAGGGGGCCCGTCGGCGTGCACCCTTGGCGGCACGACGCCGGCCTACGACAGGGCGGCCTCGGTGCTGCGCGGCTCCGGGCGCTCCTCGGTGCGGGGCGCGCGCAGCTCGTCGACGCGGACCAACGCGACGCCGGCGACGATGAGGGCCCCGCCGAGGAGCTGCACGACGGTCGGCAGCTCACCCAGCACCAGCCAGGCGATGAGGACCGCGAACATCACCTCGGTCAGCCCGACGAACGACGACAGGCGGGCCCCGAGGATCCGGGTCCCGGCGATCCCGGCGAGGTACGCGACGACGGCGGCGACCAGCGACAGGCCGGCCACCGGCACCAGCCAACTGGTGTGCTGCCCGGCGAAGGTGACCTCGCCGAAGGCCGCGCGCAGCGGGAGCGCGCCGAGGGCGCCGAGCAGCAGCAGGACGGCTGCCCCGACGGCCATGCCGCCGCTGGCCAGGGCGACCGAGGGCAGCTCCTCGTCGACCCGCCCGGCGAGCACGAAGTAGCCGGCGAGACCGACCGCCGCCGCGAGCCCCCAGAGCACGCCCACCGGGTCGAGCCGGCCGGCGCCGGTCAGGTCGAGAACGAAGAACAGGCCGGCGAGGGCCGCCACCGAGCCGGCCACCGTCAGCCGGCGGGGGCGCTGCCCGTGGACCAGCCACATCCAGCCCACGACCAGGATGATGCCGAGGTACTCCAGCAGCAGCGCGACGCCAACCGGCAGGTAGCGGACCGCGTTGAAGAAGCAGACCTGCGCGGTCGCGACACCGAGCAGCCCGAACACGCCGATCGCGGCGAGGTTGCGCCGCAGCACGTCCCACCTGCCGCGCAGGGACAGCGCCGCCGGGACCGCCACCACCAGGGCGGCGATGCCAACCCGGGCGGCCACGGCGGCCTCGGCGGACCACCCCGCGTCGATCAGCGAGCGGGCGAACGTGCCCGAGGTGGCGAAGGTGACGGCCGAGAGCAGGGCGAGACCGAGACCGAGCCCGGCGGCGGGTGGTTGGCGCATCGATCCGCTCCTAGCTGTCATGAGTCAACTGCCGGTATGCTCATGACGCTAGGCTCGGCCCCGACAGGAGTCAAGTTGCTCTTCGCCCATGACACCGACTGCTCGCTGACCGCGGCCGCCGCGCTCGTCAACACCGACGGCCCCGACGAGGGGCTGCCCGACGTCGCCGCCCTGGACGCGTTCTATCTCGCGCACGCCTACACCGGGCGGCACGAGCACACCGAGGCCGAGCTGCGGTCGGTCCGCGACCTGCGCCCCCGGCTGCGCCGCATCTGGTACGCCGGCCCGGACGAGATCGTCGCCATCGTCAACGAACTGCTCCGCGAGCACCGGGCGCTGCCGCAGCTCATCAGGCACGACGACGAGCCCTACCACGTCCACGCCGTGCCGCGCGACGCGCCGCTGGCGACCCGGATCGCGGTCGAGGCGGCGATGGCGATGGCCGACCTGGTGCGCTACGACGAGCTGGGCCGGCTGCGGATCTGCGCCCACCCGGACTGCGCGAACGTGCTGGTCGACCTGTCGAAGAACCGCTCCCGCCGGTTCTGCGACGCGGGCTGCGGCAACCGGGCGGCCGTCACCGCGTACCGGGCCCGCCGGGCCGCCGCCCGCTCCTGACCCGAGCCGCACCGACCAGCCCCGCGCCGCGCCGGCTTCGCACCGCGCCGACCGGTTCCGGGCCGGACCGACCGATCCCGCGCCGCGCCGACCGGCCCCGAGCCGGGCCAGTCGGCGCCGCGCCGGCCGGCCGGGCGGCGCCGCGCTCAGGGGTGGGTCATGCGGAGCAGGTCGAGCGCCTCGTCGAGCTGGGTCTCCGTCAGCTTCCCCGAGTCGACGTGCCCCCGGGAGATCACCACCTCGCGGATCGAGACCTGCTTGGCCAGCGCCTCCTTGGCGATCGAGGCGGCCTCGTCGTACCCGAGGTGGCGGTTGAGCGGGGTGACGATCGACGGCGAGCCCTCCGCGTACGCCAGACAGACCTCGGCGTCCGCGACCAGGCCGACCACGAGGCGGTCGGCGAAGAGCCGGCTCGACGCGGCGAGCAGCCGGACCGACTCCAGCAGGTTGCGGCCCATCACGGGCAGCATGACGTTCAGCTCGAAGTCGCCCTGCGAGCCGGCGAAGCCGACGGCGGCGTCGTTGCCGATCACCTGGGCGCACACCTGCCGCATCGCCTCGGCGACCACCGGGTTGACCTTGCCAGGCATGATCGACGAGCCGGGCTGGAGGTCGGGGATGCGCAGCTCACGCAGGCCCGCGCGCGGCCCCGAACCCATCCAACGGATGTCGTTGGCGATCTTGTAGAGGCCGACGGCGACGGTACGCAGCTGCCCCGAGGTCTCGACCAGTGCGTCCCGGGCGCCCTGCGCCTCGAAGTGGTTGCGCGCCTCGGTCAGCGGCAGCCCGGTCGAGCCGCGCAGCTTCTCGACGACCTTCGCGGCGAAGCCGAGCGGGGTGTTGATGCCCGTGCCCACGGCGGTGCCACCCAGCGGCAGCTCGGCGAGCCGGGGCAGCGCCCCCTCCAGCCGCTCGATGCCGTAGCGGACCTGGGCGGCGTACCCGCCGAACTCCTGCCCGAGGGTCACCGGGGTGGCGTCCATCAGGTGCGTACGCCCGGCCTTGACCACCGTCTCGAACTCCGCCGCCTTGCCCTCCAGCGCCTCCGCCAGGTGGGCCAGCGCGGGCAGCAGGTCCCGCGCCACGGCCTCGGTGGCGGCGAGGTGGATCGACGACGGGAAGACGTCGTTGCTGGACTGGGAGGCGTTCACGTCGTCGTTCGGGTGCACGTCCCGGCCCAGCTCGCGGCTGGCCAGGGTGGCGATGACCTCGTTGGTGTTCATGTTCGACGACGTGCCGGATCCGGTCTGGAACACGTCGATCGGGAACTGGTCGTCGTAGCCGCCGTCCGCGACGTGCGCCGCCGCGGCGGCGATGGCCGCGGCCACGTTCGCGTCGATCACGCCAAGCTCGCCGTTGACCTCGGCCGCCGCCCCCTTGATCTGGGCCAGCGCCCGGATCTGGGCCGGCTCGATGCCCCGGCCCGAGATCGGGAAGTTCTGCACCGCGCGCTGCGTCTGGGCGCGCCACAGCGCCTCGGCGGGCACCTCCACCTCGCCCATCGAGTCGCGTTCGATCCGGTAGCCCGTCGCCTCTGGAGTCGTCACGCCTACCATCCTGCCGCGCCTCGCGGCGACGTGCAGATGATCGCGCCGAGCCCTCGCCGCCCGACCCGGCGGGCAGCCGCCCAGCCGGCGAGCCCACGCCGCCCGACCCGGCGCTTCGCGGTCGGCGGGTGCGGCCGGAAGGACTGCCACGTCGACCGCCGGTCGACCGGCGACAGGGCCGGGGCGCCGGTGAACCCCGGCGCCCCTTCGGCAGCAGAGGGTCAGCGGCGGCCGACGGTCAGCACCGGCTTGGTGACCTCGGCGAAGAAGTCGTTGCCCTTGTCGTCGACCACGATGAAGGCCGGGAAGTCCTCCACCTCGATCTTCCAGACGGCCTCCATGCCCAGCTCCGGGTATTCCAGGACCTCGACGTGCTTGATGCAGTCCTGCGCGAGCCGGGCGGCCGGGCCGCCGATCGAGCCGAGGTAGAAGCCGCCGTGCTGCTGGCAGGAGCGGGTGACCTGGGCGGACCGGTTGCCCTTGGCGAGCATGACCTGCGAGCCGCCGGCGGCCTGGAACTTCTCCACGTAGGCGTCCATCCGGCCGGCCGTGGTCGGGCCGAACGAGCCGGACGCGTAGCCCTCCGGGGTCTTGGCCGGGCCGGCGTAGTAGACGGCGTGGTCGCGCAGGTACTGCGGCATCGGCTCGCCGGCGTCCAGCCGCTCGGCGATCTTGGCGTGGGCGATGTCGCGGGCCACCACGAGCGGGCCCGTCAGCGACAGCCGGGTCTTCACCGGGTACTTCGACAGCTCGGCGCGGATCTCGTCCATGGGCCGGTTGAGGTCGACCTTGACGACCGTCTCGGCGTCGAGCGTCTCGTCGGTGACGTCCGGCAGGAAGCGCGCCGGGTCGGTCTCCAGCCGCTCCAGCCACACGCCCGACGGGGTGATCTTGGCGACGGCCTGCCGGTCGGCCGAGCAGGAGACGGCGATCGCCACCGGGCAGGAGGCGCCGTGCCGGGGCAGCCGGACCACCCGCACGTCGTGGCAGAAGTAGCGCCCGCCGAACTGCGCCCCGATGCCGAAGTTGCGGGTCAGCTCCAGCACCTGCGCCTCCAGCTCCAGGTCCCGGAAGCCGTGCGCGGTCATCGAACCGGAGGTGGGCAGCGCGTCGAGGTATTTGGCGCTCGCGTACTTCGCGGTCTTCAGCGCGTACTCGGCGGAGGTGCCGCCGATGACGATGGCCAGGTGGTAGGGCGGGCAGGCCGAGGTGCCGATCAGGCGCAGCTTCTCCTCCAGGAACTGCATCATCCGCGTCGGGTTCAGCAGGGCCTTGGTCTCCTGGTAGAGGTAGGACTTGTTGGCCGAGCCGCCGCCCTTGGCCATGAAGAGGAACTTGTACGCGTCGGGGTGGCCGTCCGGGTCCTCCGCGTAGAGCTCGACCTGCGCCGGCAGGTTGCTGCCCGTGTTGCGCTCCTCCCACATGGTCAGCGGGGCGAGCTGCGAGTAGCGCAGGTTGAGCCGGGTGTATGCCTGGTAGACGCCGCGCGAGACCGCCTCGGCGTCGCTGCCGTCGGTGAGCACGTGCCGGCCGCGCTTGCCCATCACGATGGCGGTGCCCGTGTCCTGACACATCGGCAGCACGCCGCCGGCGGCGATGTTGGCGTTGCGCAGCAGGTCGAGCGCGACGAAGCGGTCGTTCGGCGAGGCGGCCGGGTCGTCGATGATCGACCGCAGCTGGGCCAGGTGCGCGGGGCGCAGGAAGTGCGCGATGTCGTGCATCGCCTCGGCGGTCAGGGCGGTGAGCGCCGCCGGCTCCACGGTGAGGAACCGACGGCCCCCCGGGCCGTTGACGACGTCGACGCCCTCGTCGGTGACCAGGCGGTATTCCGTCTGGTCGGGACCGGTCGGCAGCAAGGGAGCGTACGAGAACGCGGCGGCACTGCTCATGAGCCGAAAGCCTAGGGCAGAAGGGTCGATCGGTGTCACCCGCCGGGTGGGTCCTGGGACGGCGCTCTCACCCGGGGCAGAGTTCCCGCTTCGGGCCGCAGCTGTCCGCCGGCCCGGGCACCCCGCCCGTGCCGGCGGGACCGGGGACGCCGCCGTCGCCCGGGGGCGCCGGGACGACCGCCGCGCCGCCGAAGCGGACGTACCCGATCTCCCGCCCCTCGCCGATGACCATGCCCTTCGGACCCACCGCGAGGGCGTTCGCCGCCGTCCGGAGGCTGGCCAGCTCCGCGCCGGTACGCGGGTCGAGCGCCACCAGCCGGGACGGCTTCTCGTCGGCGAGCACTGCCGCGTACGGGGTGAGCGCGGCGCCCGCCTTCGCCCCGGCGGGACGACTCCACCGCACCCGCCCGGTGCCCAGCTCGTGGCTGACCACCGCCCGCCTGTCGGCCGTCCTCACCAGGGCGTAGCGGTCGTCGACCGCGAGCAGCCGCTGCCCGGCGGCGGTGGTCAGCAGCAGCCGCCCGTCGTAGCCGTCGAGGACCGCCTCGCGGGCGTCCGGGGCGACGCCGATCAGCACGTTCCGCGCGCCCTGCGGATCCTCCCGCTGCGCGCAGCCGGCGTTGTCGGCGGTACGCAGGTTGATCCCCGCCCGCTGCCAGGTCTCCTGGCCGGTCGCCGGGTCCCGGCCGGAGATGGCGAAGTAGCAGGTGCCGTCCTGGGAACGGGCGGTGATCCGCAGCAGCCGGCCGCCGACCACCGACAGCCGCTCGTCCCGGCCCGGCTCGACGTCCTGCAGCACGCGCCCCGTGGCGGTGTCGAGCACGTGCACCCGACCGTCGATGGGGAACCCGAGCAGCGGCGGCACGGCCTCCGGCCCCGCCACGTCCTCGTCGATCCGGACGGCGTCGAGCCGTCGGGTGCCGAGCAGCCCCGGGTTGTCGCCGAGCAGCCCGCTGCGCACCCCGGGGACGAAGGCCGTCCAGAGCGGGGCGGTGCCGCGCGGCTCCCACGCGCTGATCGTGCAGTCGGTGGCGTCGACGCAGCGGGCGTCGAGCAGCAGGTTGCGGTACGTCCACACGGCCACCGCGTCGCCGTCGCGCCGCCGCGTGGCGCCCGTGGTCGGGTCGAGCACCTCGTACCCCTTGACCAGGAGCTTGCCCACGACGACGACCGGGTCCCGGTCGCCCCCGGCCACGGCGGACCAGTCGGCCTTGCGCTCCCACAGCTGGGTGCCGGTGGCCAGGGCGCGCGCCTCCACCCGGGTGCGCTGCTCGACCACGACGGTGTCACCGGCGATGGTGACGCTGCGCGGGGTGCCGCCGACCCGCTGCTGCCAGACCACGTCCGGCTCGGAGATCGGCTCGCTGCGGTCGACCCAGTCCCACAGGCCGGGGAACGGGTTCCACACCCCGGTCGCGGCGAGCACGACGACCACGACGAGCGCGAGCAGGAGCCCGCCGCGCCACCCGAGGCCGCCCGCCTTCGCCACACGCACACGGTAGCGACGAGCACGGCGCTCCCGCGGCCCCGCGCCGCCGTGTCGCCGCCCTTTCTCGCGCGGCGCGGGGCGTACGGAAGGACCCCGCGCAGCCGGGGCTCACCGCCGGGCGGCGGAGCGCACCAGCGGCAGGGTGCGGTACGGGATCTGCTCGGCCAGGGCAATGATCGTCGAGGCCCGGCGGATTCCCTCGTACGAGACGATCTGGTCGATCACCCGCTGGAGGTCGGTGTTCGAGCGGGCCACGATCCGGCAGAGCAGGTCGCTGGAGCCGGTGATGGTGTGCGCCTCCAGCACCTCGGGGATCGCGCCCAGGTGCGCGGCGACCCGGTCGTGCCCGTGCCGCTGGCTGATCTCCAGCGTGACGAAGCTGGTCACCCCGAACCCGATCGCCGCCGGGGAGATCTCGGGGCCGAAGCCGCCCACGACGCCCCGCTCGACCAGCTTGTCGAGCCGGGCCTGCACGGTGCCCCGGGCGACCCCCAGTCGCCGGGAGCACTCCAGCACCCCGATCCGCGGCTCCTCGGCGAGCAACTCGATCAACCGCGCGTCGAGGGCATCGAGCTGTACAGCCTGACCAGCGTTCATGCCTGAACACCCTACTGAATGCGCAACCTGACCAGCCCAGGCGGCAACAGTTGCCCAGTGCGCCAGGTCACCGCGATCCTCGCCACAACAGACCGCATCCGACCACGGCGGCGGCCACGAGGCCGACCGGTAGTTGAGGGAGACCGCGATGACCCAGGCGATCGACCGACCCCAGGCCAACGACGACGTCGACGTCGACGCGCTCGTCGGTGCCGTCGACCACGACATCAGCCGCGACCCGTTCCCCGTCAAGGGCCTCGATCACGTGCACTTCCTGGTGGGCAACGCCAAGCAGGCGGCGCACTACTACTCCACCGCGTTCGGCATGACCTGCGTGGCGTACCGGGGGCCGGAGCAGGGCTACCGCGACCACGCCCAGTACGTGCTGACCAGCGGGTCGGCCCGGTTCGTGCTCACCGGCGCGGTCCGCCCGGACGCCCCGGGCGCCGAGCACGTGACCAGGCACAGCGACGGCGTCTCCGACATCGCGCTGGAGGTCCCGGACGTCGACGCCGCGTACGCGCACGCCGTCGCGCAGGGCGCGACCGGCCTGACCGAGCCGCACGACGTCAGCGACGAGCACGGCACGGTCCGGATGGCCGCCATCGCCACGTACGGCGACACGGCGCACACGCTCGTCGACCGCTCCCGCTACACCGGCCCGTTCCTGCCCGGCTTCGTGGCCCGCGGCCCGATCGTCGACCGGCAGCCGATGATCGACGCCGGCATCCAGCCGAAGCGCTTCTTCCAGGCGGTCGACCACATCGTCGGCAACGTCGAGCTGGGCCGGATGGACGAGTGGGTCGAGTTCTACAAGCGCGTCATGGGCTTCTCGAACATGGCGGAGTTCATCGGCGACGACATCGCCACCGACTACTCGGCGCTGATGAGCAAGGTGGTCGCCAACGGCACCCGCAAGGTGAAGTTCCCGCTCAACGAGCCGGCCGTGGCCCGCAAGAAGTCGCAGATCGACGAGTACCTGGAGTTCTACCAGGGCCCCGGCGCCCAGCACATCGCCGTGGCCACCAACGACATCCTGGCCAGCGTGGACGCCATGCGCGCCGCCGGCGTCGAGTTCCTGGACACCCCGGACTCGTACTACGAGGACCCGGAGCTGCGCGCCCGCATCGGCAACGTCCGGGTGCCGATCGAGGAGCTTCAGTCCCGCAAGATCCTGGTCGACCGGGACGAGGACGGCTACCTGCTCCAGATCTTCACCAAGCCGGTGCAGGACCGCCCGACCGTCTTCTTCGAGCTGATCGAGCGGCACGGCTCGCTCGGCTTCGGC
Organism: Micromonospora sp. NPDC004336; assembly: GCF_053602615.1. NCBI lineage: Bacteria > Bacillati > Actinomycetota > Actinomycetes > Micromonosporales > Micromonosporaceae > Micromonospora > Micromonospora sp. NPDC004336. The sequence goes on along the minus strand of NZ_JBSGDY010000066.1, from coordinate 14,937 downwards.
AAGGGCAACTTCAAGGCGCTCTTCGAGGCCATCGAGCGTGAGCAGGAGAAGCGCGGCAACCTGTAACACTGTCGAGCGTGACGCAACCTCCGCCGTACCCGACGCCGCCGGCCGGTGGGCACCCGCCCGCCGCCGGCGGCTTCGCGCCGCCCTCCGGTCCGACCAGCCAGGGGTACGCGGCGCCGCCGCAGTACGCCCCGCCCGGGCACCCGCCCCCGGGCTGGGCCGGGGCGCCCCACCCGGCCGCCCCGACGCGCGCGCCCGGCGGTCAGCCGCTCGCCGGCTTCGGCGACCGGTTCCTGGCCGCGCTGATCGACGGCGCGCTGAGCGCGCTGGTGGCGATGGTCCTCTTCCTGCCGGCGTTCATGCTCTTCTTCTGGAACATGATGGACGACCTGACCCGGACCAACCCGGACGGCACGCTGGCCGAGCCCGACCCCGCCGCGTTCCTGACGGACTTCTTCCTGCCGATCCTGCTGCTCGAACTGGGCCTGATGGTGGTGCTGCTCGGGCTCTACTGGCTCTACCACGTGGAATACATGAAGCGCACCGGGCAGACCTTCGGCAAGAAGGTGATGAAGCTGCGGGTGGTGCCGCTCGACCCGACGCGCACGCTGGACCGGCGGATGGCCGGCAGGCGGTACGCCGTGCAGTACGTGGCGGCAAGCCTCCTGCCGGGTCTCAGCTACCTCGACGGGCTCTGGCAGCTGTGGGACAAGCCCTGGCAGCAGTGCCTACACGACAAGTTCGCCGGCACCGTCGTCGTTAAGGTGTCTGCGTGAGCGAGCGCAGCGAGGCCAGGCCGTGAGCGTCGACCCGGGCTGGTACGTCGACCCGGCCGATCCGGACACCCGGCGTTACTGGGACGGCGAGGGCTGGATCGGCGCGCCGATCCCCGTCGACGCCACCCCGCCGGAGGGGCCGCCGCCGGCCGAGCCGCCGCCCGCGCCCGCCCCGCCCGCCCCGCCCGCGGCCCCCACGCCGGGCGCCCCGCCCGCGCCGGGCGCGCCGGCGGCCGGGCAGCCCCACCCCGGGTGGCCGCACCCAGGCCAGCCCCACCCCGGGCAGCCGTCGGGGGTCCCCGGTCGCCCGCAGGGCCCGCCGCCCGGCTGGCCCGCCGGGGGCTGGCCCGGCCGGCCGCCGGAGCCCCGCCCGCACGGGCTGCCGCTGGCCGGCTTCGGCGCCCGACTCGTCGCCCGACTGATCGACTTCGCCGTCGTCTTCGCGCTGAACGCCGTCGTGAACGGCTGGTTCGTGTGGCGGCTGATCGAGGAGGTCACCCCGTACTGGCGGGAGGTGTTCCGGCGGGCGATGGCCGGCGACACCTCCACCGAGGGGCTGCCGCAGCCGAGCGAGCAGGCCGGCGGCCTCCAGGTCGTCATCCTGCTGATCGCCACGGCGCTCTGGCTCGCGTACGAGGTGCCGACGATGGCCTCGGGCGGGCAGACCTTCGGCAAGCGGCTGGTGGGCGTCAAGGTGCTGCCGACGAGCGCGGACGAGCCCCTCGGCTTCGGCCGGGCGCTGCGCCGGTGGAACACCCTCGGCCTGCCCACCCTGCTCTGGTACTGCTGCGGCCTCGGCCTGCTGCTCCAGCTCGTCGACGCGCTCTCCCCGCTCTTCGACCACCCGCTGCGTCAGGCCCTGCACGACAAGCGGGCGCAGACCGTGGTGGTCCAGCTTCCCCGCACCCGCCGGGCCAGCCCGGACGACCGCACCGACCCCTCGGGAGACACCCCATGACCGACACCGGACGCCACCAGCCGGCGCTGCGGCTGACCCGCGCCGACCTCGACGCGCTGCCCAACTACGTGCCCGGCCGCAGCCCGGCCGACCTGGCCCGCGAGCTCGGGCTCCCCGAGGCGATCAAGCTCGCCAGCAACGAGGTCCCGTACGGCCCGCTGCCCGGCGTGGTGGAGGCCGTCGCCGAGGCCGTCGCCGGCGTGCACCGCTACCCGGACATGGGCGTGGTCGCGCTGCGCGAGGCGCTGGCCGAGCGCTACGGCGTGGCCGCCGACCGGATCGCGACCGGCTGCGGCTCCGTCGCGCTGGCCGAGCACCTCGTGCGGGCCACCTGCCTGCCCGGGGACGAGCTGCTCTACTCGTGGCGCTCCTTCGAGGCGTACCCGATCATCGCGGCGACCAGCGGCGCGACCAGCGTGCGGGTGCCCAACGACGCCGGGCACGGGCACGACCTGGCGGCGATGGCCGCGGCGGTGACCGACCGGACCCGGATGATCCTGGTCTGCAACCCGAACAACCCGACCGGCACCTCCGTACGCCGGACCGAGCTGGACCGGTTCCTCGACGCGGTCGGCGAGGACGTCCTCGTCGTCATCGACGAGGCCTACCGGGAGTTCGTGACCGACCCGGAGGTGCCGGACGGCCTCACCTACCTCGACCGGCCGAACGTGGTCGTGCTGCGGACCCTCTCCAAGGCGTGGGGCCTGGCCGGCCTGCGGATCGGCTTCCTGGTCGCCCAGCCGGCGGTGGCGGCGGCCGTGCGCAAGGTCGTCACGCCGTTCTCCACCAGCATGGCGGCGCAGGCGGGCGCCCTCGCCGCGCTCGCCCAGGCCGACGAGGTCGAGCGGCGGTGCGCCCTCGTCGTCGCCGAACGCGACCGGGTGACCGAGGCGCTGCGCAAGCTCGTCCCCGACGTGCCGACCAGCCAGGCCAACTTCGTCTGGTTGCCCCTCGGCGACCGGGCGGTGGAGTTCGGCAGGGCGTGCGAGGCCCGGGGCGTGATCGTCCGGCCGTTCCCCGGCGACGGGGTCCGGGTCACCATCGGCACCCCGGCCGAGAACGACGCCTTCCTCGCCGCCGCCGAGGCGGCCCTGGCCTGAGGGCGGATGCCGGTCCGGTCCGCCATCCCCTCGCGGACCGGACCGGCCGACTCAGGCGACCGCCGCCGGTTGCCGGACCCGACGTCGGTACGCGTAGACCGCGAACAGCACGAGGACCAGCCCGGAGGTGGCCAGCCCGCCGGTGAGCACCTGGCCGGAGCGGTCGGCCGCGCTGGTGGCCGCCACCGGCACGGGCCCGAAGCTGACCCTGCCCTCGGCGGAACGCTTCGTCCAGCCGCTGGCCAGGTCGAGCTTCGCCGCCCACGGCCCGTCCGGCAGCCGGCGGTCGAGCGCGACCCGGACGGTGGTGCGGCCGTCCAGCCCGAGCGTGCCCGCCTCGACCTTCACCGGCCCGGCCGCGAGCCCACCGGGGCCCTCCGCGAGCCACAGCTCCCCGGCCAGGTCGAGTGCCCGTCGGCCGGTGTTGCGCACCTCGGCGGTGACGACGGGGATGCCGCCGCTGTCCCGCCCGCCGGTCAACGGGCCGATCTCGAAGCCGGAGGGCGGCTCGCCACCGGGCCCGACGGAGAGGTAGACCCGGATGCCCGCCCGGCCGACGTTGCGCACGTTCTGCCCGTCCACGCCGGCGACCTCGGCCCAGATCACCGCGTACCGCTCGCCGGCCTCGGCGCGACGCGGCACGGTGATGGTGACGAGCGCCTCCGCCTCCTCGTCGGGGGCCAGCGTCTCCTCCGCCGGCGCGACCTGGATCCAGCTGCTCAGCTCGTTCCGGGTGCGGTCCGGGGCGAGCGCGAACCCGTCCCGACCGACGTCGGCCGCGGCGGCGTAGAGCGCGACGGTCCGGCGGATCTCCGAGCTGTTCTGCACCATCACCCGTCGCTTGATCGTCGTGCCGGGGCGAACGTGGTCGACGATGTACTTGTGCGCCCGGGTGTCGTCGCGGCGCTCGACAGGGGCGTCGAGCAGACGTATCCCGACCGTCGTCGGGGGACCGTCCGGGGTCGGCCGCGCCGAGGGCCGGGGCTTCCCCGTCCGCCCGTCCGGTTCCACCGCCGGCACGTCCGCCTCGGGCACCTCCGGCTCGGCGAGCGCCGGCGCGCGGACGGCGGACGCGGGCGCGAGCTGCGCGGCGGACGCGGGCGCGAGCTGCGCGGCCGACGCGGGCGCCCCGGCCGTGACCAGGACGGTCACGGCCAGGGCGAGGGCGCGGGCCCGGTCATGCCACCGAATGGGTGATCACCCCCGTGTAGGTGCCGCCGACGGCGGTGCTCGGAACGGCGATCCGGATGTCCGGCACCCAGCTCGCGGTGTTGTTGCCGCTGCCCGAGGTCTTCGAGAAGGCGGTGCGGGGCACGCTCAGGGTCACCGCGTTGGCCTGGGTGGGCTGGCCGGGCACGAAGACGCCGGTGCCGGTGGTGCTGGTCGCCGCGCCGGACCAGTACTCCACCAGGGCCGGCGGGATGGTCTCCTCGGGCGAGCCGCCACCGGTGGTGAAGGAGCTGGCCGACACCGTGACGACCCAGGTCGCGTTGAGCGCGGCCCGGCTGTCGGTGACCGTGACGGTGCCGAGTTCGCCGGTGACGACCCCGCCGGAGAAGACGGAGCCGAGGTTCACGGCCGCCGGAACGGTGATGTTCAGGTCGGCGGTGGCGACGGTGAAGGTGACGATGGTGTCGCCGGTCGGCGCGGCCGCGGCGGGCGTGGCCATGGCCACCACGGCGGCCGCGGCGGCGGTCAGGGCAAGAAGTGGCTTCCTCATGGGACGCACGCTAGGTCGCGGGAGACGGACACAGAGCGGCTTTTCGGACAAATAACCCATCAGGCGACAGAGTGCGTCACGACGCCCCGGTACGTGCCACCGACGATCCCGGTCGGGACCGCGATCCGCAGGGTCGGCGCCCAGGCCACCGTGTTGTTGCCGTTGCCACTGGTCTTGCGGAACGCCTCGCGGGTGACGTCGAGGGTCACCGCCTGCGCGGAGGTGGGCTGCCCGGGCACCAGCGTGCCCCCGCCGGTGCTCCGCACCGCCGGCCCGGACCAGTAGGAGACCCGGTCGGCGCCGATCGTGCGCTGCGGACCGCCGCCTCCGGTCACGAACACGGTGGTGGAGACCGTGGCGACCCACGCGTTGGGATTGATCGGGCCGCGCGAGTCACGCACCTCGACCGTGCCCAACTGCCCGGTCAGGGTGCCGCCGGTGAACCCGCTGCCGAGGTTGACCGAGGCGGGCACGGTGATGTCGACCCCCACCGTCCGGGCGAGCCGGGCCGCCCGGGTGGACGGCGCGGCGTCGGCCGGCGACGCGGTGACGAGGATCAGGATCGCGCCCAACAGGGCTGCCAGGAGACGCACAGTGGGACTATAAATAACTTATGTCCGTTTTGTCGAGCACGCCTCTCCGGCTCGGCGATTCAGGTCGCGGCCAGGATCACGGGCTCCGAGGTCAGGTAGTAGCGCTGGTCGTCACCGGCCGGGTCGACCGGCTCGCGCAGCCGCTCGACGGCCACGAACCCGTCCGCCGCGTACGCCGCGCCGGGCGCCCAGCCGACCCCGTCGGAGCCCGCGTTGAGCGCGAAGAAGGACCGCTGCGCGCCCGTGGCCGGATCCAGCGTCACCAGGTCGTTCGTCTCCGTCAACAGGTGCACCCGGTCGGGCTGGACGGCGAGCAGCCGCGCACCGGGAAGGTCGGGACGGCGCCACAGCTCCGCGCCCGTACGCGCCGAGCGGCCGACCGGCACCCCGTCGACGACCGCCACCGCCGTCCCACCCACGAGCTCGGCGTCCGGCCGGTCCAGGGCCGGCGCGGCGACCGGCTCACCGGCACCGAGCAGCCAGCCCCGGCCCGCGTCGTCGCCCGGCGCGGCCGTCCGCAGGCCGGTGCACCCGGTCCGGCCGCTCTCGCAGCCCACGGGGGTCGCCACCAGTCGGTCGCCGGCGCCGGGCGGCCGCCAGCGGAGGCCCACCGCGCCGGTCACGGCGTCGCGGAACTCCACCACCGCCGGTCCCGCGCAGGAGTCGACGATGACGAACCGGCCCGAGCCGGTCGCGCCGACGACAGCGCGACAGCCGGCCGGGTCCGAGCCGTCGCCGGTCGGCACCGACGCGGTCGTGTCCGACCGCCACAGCTCACGGCCGTCGGCCAGGTCCACGGCACGCAGCCAGCGCGCCCCGGCCGCCGCCACGACCTGCCGACCGTCGACCGCCCGGGCGACGAAGATCCCCCGGGGATCCCAGACCGTGGCCGCCCCGGTGCGCCGGACCGCGCGCTCGCCGACCGGCGCCGGACCGTCCGCCTCCCAGGCCACCCGGCCGGTACGCGCGTCCAACGCCACCAGCCGCCCGTCCGACCAGCGGGTGACCACCGTCGTCCCGCTCGCCACCACCGAGTCCAACTCCGCCGGCCACCGCCGGTACGACCAGTACGGCGTGGTCCGGCGCCGGCCGTCGACCGGCCGGTCCGCGTAGACCTGGCGGTGGGCGGCGTAGACCCGCAGCCGACCGTCCACGATCAGCGGGGCGACCGGGAGCCGGCCCACCACGCCGGCGACGGGATCGGCGGCCGGCGGGTACGCCCCACGCGCGGGCGTGCTGACCTCGGCGGGAGCGAGCACCCGGTAGACCGTCGCGGCGACGGCGACGGCGGCGAGCAGCGCCACGACCACCACCACGACCCGCCGCCGGCCCTTCGGGAACCCCATGCGCACCTCCGCCCGGCACCCTACCCAGCGGGGCCACCCGCAGCCCGGTCAGGCCCTCGGGCCGCCCCGGCCGACGACCGGGGACCCCGTCACGGGCCGGGCACGGCGGCGGGGCCTCAGGCCGCCTCGGCGGTGCCGGCGACGGCCGCGGCGGCCAGGTCGGCGAGGTCCTGCCGCAGCGCGCGCTCGACCGCGCGGGCGGCCAGCCCGCCGAGGAGCAGCGCGACCACCCGGCCGTAGGGGGCGGTCGGCATCGACTCCTGCTCGACGGTGACGGCCGTGCAGCCGCGACGGCGGCGCTCGACCGGGCGCAGCGTCCAGGTGATCCGGTAGTCCACCCCGGCGCCGCGCGAGCCGAGCACCAGTCGCCGGGGCGGCTCGGCCTCGACGACTACGAACTCCTCGACCAGCGCGGTGCCGTCGGGCCGGGACCGGGTCTCCCGCCAGGCGGTGCCCGGACCGAAGCCGCCGGGGGTGAGCACCTCCACCGGGCCGGTGAAGCGTCGGGTGCGGGCGGTCAGGTCGGTCAGCAGCCGCCAGAGGTCGGCGTCGTGCGCCTCCACGAACTCCGTGACCGCCACCGTCGACATGCCACCTCCCGTGGCGTCGACGGTACGCCGGGTGAGCGCCTGTCGGGGCCCCCGGAGCGGAATTTCCACCGCCCGGAGGCCCCGAGTCGCGGGCCCCGCCCCGGTCAGCGGCCGAACTGACCCGCCCGGATCGCGCCGACGAAGGCCGCCCAGCCCGGCGGGCTGACCGCCAGCGTGGGGCCCGCCTGGTCCTTGGAGTCGCGCACGCCCACCACGCCGAGGACGTCGACCAGGTTGTCCGCCACCTCCACGCAGAGGCCCTGGTCGTTGGAGCGGCTGCTGGTGCGCCAGACCGCACCCGGGAGACCGTTCATCGTCGTCACCTTTCCTTGTCGTCGGGACGCCAGCCGGCGGCCGGCACCGGACCGGAAGGGGGTCGTCCGGCACCGGACCGGCGCGGCTGGCGTCGGAATCCGCGACGATCAACGCGGCAACGACGGACCCCGGTCGCACAGATGGTGCGACCGGGGTCCGTTGCGTGGGAACGGGTCCGGCGGGGACCCGGGGGGCGGCTCAGCGCGCGGGGCGGATCGTCCCCGTCACCTCGCCCAGGGCGATGGTGGTGCCGTCCGGCCCGGGCGCGGTGGCGGTGATCGTCACCGTGTCGCCGTCCTCCAGGAACGTGCGGGTCTCGCCGCCGGCGAACTTGACCGGCTCGGTCCCGCCCCAGGTGAGTTCCAGGAACGAGCCGACCTGTCCCCGCTCCGGCCCGGAGACGGTGCCCGAGGCGTAGAGGTCGCCGGTGCGCAGCGAGGCGCCGTTGACGGTGAGGTGGGCCAGCTGCTGGGCCGGGGTCCAGTACATGGTGGCGAACGGCGGCTCGCTGACCCGCTCGCCGTTCCACTCCACCGACAGGCGCAGGTCCAGCCCGAGGTGCGGCACGTCGCGCAGGTAGTCGGCGACCGGGGGGTCCTGGTCGGGCGCGGGGACGAAGGCGTCGCCGAGCGCGTCCAGCGGGGTCACCCAGGCGGACACCGACGTCGCGAAGGACTTGCCCAGGAACGGGCCGAGCGGTTGGTACTCCCACGCCTGGATGTCCCGCGCCGACCAGTCGTTGACCAGCACCACGCCGAACACGTGGTCGGCGAAGTCCTCGACCGCGACGCGGTCGCCCAGCGCGCTGGGCACGCCGACCACGAAGCCGACCTCGGCCTCGATGTCGAGGCGTACGGACGGGCCGGTCACCGGGCCCTGCGGGGTGGCCCGCTGCCCGCTGGGCCGCACCACCGGGGTGCCGGAGACGACCACCGTGCCGGCGCGGCCGTGGTAGCCGATCGGCAGGTGCTTCCAGTTGGGCAGCAGCGGCGGCTGGCCGGGGCGGAAGATCTGCCCCACGTTGGCCGCGTGGTGCTCGGAGGAGTAGAAGTCGACGTAGTCGGCGACCTCGAACGGCAACTGCATCCGCGCCTCGGCCAGCGGCACCAGCAGCGGCTCCACGGCCGGCCGGTGGGCGGCGTCGGTGAGCAGCTCGGTCACCCGCTGCCGGACGGCCGTCCACTGCGGACGGCCGAGGGCCAGGAACTCGTTCAGGGCGGGCCGGCCCAGCGTCCCGGCGGCCAGCACCAGGCCGGCCGCCTCCGCGCCGCCCAGGTCGAGCACGAAGTCCCCGATGCGTACGCCGACCCGCGGCTCGCCCTCGGCGCGGCGGAACACCCCGTACGGCAGGTTGGTCACCCCGTAGGGCGAACCGTCGGCACCCGGCACCCAGCTCATGCCTGCCCTCCCTCGCGCTCCGCGCCGCCCCGGGGCGCCACCGGCCCGCGGAGATGATTCGCTCGCTGACGCCCGCTCATGCGTCGAAGCCCCCGTTCACCAGCCCAAGCCGGATCAGATCGGTAAGTGGTTCCAGGATGCTGCACGAGCCGTAGCCGACCCACAGCGGGCGCGGCGCGGCCAGGTCGCCCTCGACGCGCTGCACCAGCGGGCGCGGGTCGGTCGCGGTGAGCAGCTCGGCGACCGGCTGGACCGCGGCGCCCTCGGCGGCGGCCAACGTCGCGGCCAGCACGTTGGCGAAGCCGTGGTGGGTGAAGCCGGTCTCCGGGTCGAGGTGCCGCACCGCCTGGTGCAGCCCGGCGGTCAGCTTGAACGGCAGTCCCCGGTCGCGGCAGGCGCAGATCACCGCGGCCAGCTCGGCCGGGGTCGGGAAGAGCTCGGCGGCGAGCCCGCCGGTGCGGAACTTCGCCGCGACCGGCAGCCCCTCGGCGCGCGCGGCGGCGAGCGCGTCCAGGGCGCCCAGCAGCCCGAAGGTCAGCGGCACCTCGGCGTAGACGGCCAGCCCGCCGGTGTCGGCGGCCCCGGCCGGGTTCGCGCGGCGCGTCAGCTCGACCAGCTCGGCCAGGCCGGGCAGCGGGTCCTCGCCGCGCTTGGCGACGGCCGCCTCGATCTGGCGGACGCGGATGCGCGGGTCGGCCCCCGTCCGGGCCTCGTCGAGCCGGGCGACCGGCACGTCCCCGATGACGCCGACCTCGATCCGCTCCCCCGCGTCGAGCAGGTCGGCCAGCTCGGCCAGCCGCGTGGCGGGGACGAGGAGGGGACCGACCAGCCCCGCGTACCAGGAGGCGCGGTGCCGCCGGTGCGCGGCGACGGCGTCGGGCAGCGGCGCGCTGCCGGGCGGGAAGACGGCGGCGTCGTCGACGAGGCCGTCGAGAAGCGCGGGCAGCTGCGTTGACACGAGACAAGAATGTACGGGACGCTACAAGGAACGGACAACAGCGTCCGATAATCGGACGCCGTTGGATCGGTGAACGGGACGAACCGGGAGGCGAGATGCCGTACTACCGCAGCGTCGGCGAGGTGCCGCGCAAGCGCCACACCCAGTTCCGCCAGCCCGACGGCAGCCTCTACGCCGAGGAGCTGATGGGCCAGGAGGGCTTCTCCTCCGACTCGTCCCTGCTCTACCACCGGCACGCGCCGACCGCGATCGTCGCGGCCGAGGAGTTCACCCCGCCGGCGTTCACCCGGGTGCCGAACCTGCCGCTCAAGCCCCGGCACCTGCGCACCCACAAGCTCGACGGCACCGGTGCCGACCCCGTGCTCGGCCGGCACTACCTGCTCGCCAACGACGACGTGCGGATCGCGTACGTGTTGGCGGACCGGCCGTCCCCGCTGTTCCGCGACGCCACCGGCGACCACTGCCTGTACGTGGAGTCGGGCACCCTGCGCGTCGAGTCCACGTTCGGCGTCCTCGACGCGGTGCCCGGCGACTACGTCGTCATCCCCACCTCGACCATCCACCGGCTGGTGCCCACCGGCGACGCGCCGACCCGGCTGCTCGCCGTCGAGGCGGCGGGGCACATCGGTCCGCCCAAGCGCTACCTCTCGGTGCGGGGCCAGTTCCTGGAGCACTCGCCCTACTGCGAGCGCGACGTCCGGGGGCCGGACGCGCCGCTGCTGGTCGACGGCGAGGACGTGGAGGTGCTGGTCCGGCACCGGCGCGGCTGGACCCGCTACGTCTACGCCAACCACCCGTTCGACGTCGTCGGCTGGGACGGCCACATGTACCCGTGGGCGTTCTCCATCCACGACTTCGAGCCGATCACCGGCCGGATCCACCAGCCGCCGCCGGTGCACCAGACCTTCCAGGGCCCCAACTTCGTGATCTGCTCGTTCGTGCCCCGCAAGGTCGACTACCACCCGGACGCGATCCCGGTGCCGTACAACCACCACAACGTCGACTCCGACGAGATGCTCTTCTACACCGGCGGCAACTACGAGGCCCGGCGCGGCTCGGGCATCGAGCAGGGCTCGATCTCGCTGCACCCGTCCGGGTTCACCCACGGCCCCCAGCCGGGCGCCGCCGAGCGTTCCATCGGCGCCGACTTCTTCGACGAGCTGGCGGTCATGGTCGACACCTTCCGCCCGCTCGACCTCTGCGACGCCGCCCAGGCGTGCGAGGACGACGCCTACGCCTGGACCTGGGCCCGCCGCGGCTGAGCCGCCGCTGCCGCTCAGGCGGGGCTGAACCGTCGCCGCCGCTCAGGCAGGGTTGAGCCGCCGCCGCTCAGACGGGGCCGAGCCGCCGCTGCCGGTCAGGCGGGGCCGAGCCGTCGCCGCCGCTCAGGCGGCCAGGAGGTCGGCCAGGAGGCGGGTGCGGGCGGGGTGGCGGAGCTTGGACATCGCCTTCGCCTCGATCTGGCGGATCCGTTCCCGGGTCAGGCCGAGCACCCGGCCGATCTCGTCCAGTGTGCGCGGCTCCGCGTCGGCGAGGCCGTACCGCTGGGCGATGACCGTCGCCTCCCGCTCGGTGAGCACGGCCAGCGCGGTGTCCAGGTAGGAGCGCAGTGAGCCGGCGGCGACCTGGGCGGCCGGGTCCGGCGCGTCGTCGGTGAGGAAGTCGCCGAGCTGCGCGCCGTCCTCGCCGACCGGGGCGTGCAGCGAGACCGGCTCCCGGTCGTACCGCAGCGCCTGCTCGACCTTCTCGGGAGCGAGGTCGAGCTCGGCCGCGATCCGCGCGGCGGTCGGCTCCTCGCCGAGGTCCCGGAGCAGGGTGCGGCGCACCCGGTGCACCCGGTTGATCAGCTCGGCCATGTGCGCGGGCACCCGGATCGTGCGACTCTGGTCGGCCAGCGCGCGACCGAGCGCCTGCTTGATCCACCAGGTGGCGTAGGTGGAGAACTTCAGCCCGCGCGTGTGGTCGAACTTCTCCACCGCGCGCATCATCCCGATGACGCCCTCCTGGACCAGGTCCGGCAGCGGCAGCCCGCCCTCGCGGACGTACCGCCGGGCGATCGAGACGACCAGGCGAAGGTTGGCCTCGATCATGTGCCGCCGGGCCCGCCGGCCGTCGGCGGCCAGCCGCTCGCAGGTGGCCCGCTCGTCCGCGGCCAGCCCGGCCGGTACGGCGTCCAGGCGGCGCTGGGCGAGCAGCCCGGCCTCGATCCGCGCGCCCAGCTCCACCTCCTGCTCGGCGGTGAGCAGCGGGGTCCGGCCGATCTCCCTGAGGTACGCACCCACCGAATCGGTCACGGTCATGAGCGATGTCCCTTCGACGGCCCGGAGCGGCGCGGCAGCGCCCCTGTGCGACCTAAACTTAGGACGAACCCATTCATGTGTCAAGAACAAACTTGGGATGAGCATATTTTTGTCGGGGAGGAGGCCGGCGCGGGTCCCCACGACCTGCCGCCGCGCGTCGCCGCCGCCCGTTCGGGGGGGCGTCCTCCGGCCGGTGTCGCCACGCCTGACGCTGGCCGGTCACTACGCGCCGACTCGGCGTACTCCTCCAGGTCGGTCAGCGCGAGGGCACGGGCGACCAGCGCCGGCACGCTCTCCGGGGCGGCGGCGACGGCCGCGTCGGCGGCGGTCAGCGCCTCCCTGGGCCGGTCGGCCGCGAGGTGGACCCGGGACAGCATGGTCAGGGCCCCGGCGTTCGCCGGGTCCAGGGCGACGGCGTAGGAGACCTCGGCGGCGGCCTCGTCGTAACGGCCCAGCTCGGCGAGGAGCTGGGCGCGCTGGACGTAGCCGTCGAAGGCCGAGCGGTCGGAGGTGGCGTCGCTGGACATCGCGGCGAGCCTAGGCGGCCGGGGCCTCGTACACCAGGGCCACCGCGATGCCGGTGAGGCCCTCGCCGCGCCCGGGGAAGCCGAGGCCGTCGGTGGTGGCCGCGGAGACGGTCACCGGCGCGCCGACCGCCTCGGAGAGCACCCGCTGGGCCTCCTCGCGGCGCGGCCCGATCTTGGGCCGGTTGCCGATCACCTGCACGGAGACGTTGCCGATCGCGAAGCCGGCGGCCCGTACCCGGCGGGCGCTCTCGGCGAGCAGGGCGACGCCCGACGCGCCGGCCCACTCGGGCTGGCCCACCCCGAAGTTGGCGCCGAGGTCGCCGAGGCCGGCCGCCGAGAGCAGCGCGTTGCAGGCGGCGTGCGCCGCCACGTCGGCGTCCGAGTGGCCGGCGAGGCCGTCCTGGTCGGGCCAGAGCAGGCCGGCCACCCAGCACGGCCGGCCCGCCTCGAAGGCGTGCACGTCGGTGCCGATGGCCACCCGGGGAACGATCATGCGAAGAGGGTACGCGTCAGGCGCCCGTGGCGAGCAGGTGCTCGGCCAGCGCCAGGTCGAACGGGCGGGTGACCTTCAGCGCGTATTCGGAGCCGGGCACGCAGCGCACCGGCACGCCCTGCTTCTCGACCAGGCCGGCGTCGTCGGTGAGCGGGTCGCCGGCGGCGGCGTGCGCGGCGGTCAGCACCGCCCGGCGGAAGCCCTGCGGGGTCTGCACTGCCCGCAGGGCGGACCGGTCGACGGTGCCGAGGACGACCTCGCCCGCGTCGACCTCCTTGATCGTGTCGACCACGGGCAGCACGGGGATCACCGCGTCGTGCCCGGCGCGGACGGCCGCCGCGACGGACTCCACCAGCTCGGGCGGCGTGAGCGCCCGGGCGGCGTCGTGCACGAGGACGATCCCGGGGCCGGCGGGCACCGCGGCGAGGGCCGCGGCCACCGACGCCTGCCGCTCCGCGCCGCCGGGCACCACGGTCACCGGGGCGACCGGGGCGAGCAGGTCGCGCACCGCCGCGACCTCGGCGGCCGGGGCGGCCACGACGATGGTGTGCACCGACGGCGCGGCGGCGAGCCGTCGGACCGCGTGCACGAGCAGGGGCTCCCCGCCGAGCAGGCGCAGGGCCTTGGGTCGCCCCGGGCCGAGGCGTACGCCGGCACCGGCCGCAGGCACGAGGACCGCGACGTCACCGCGCGGATTGAGCTGCGCGGTCACGTCGCGGTCCTCGGTGGTTTGTTCGCTACGAATCGGGTACGACGATGCTGTGGGGACTAGGCCTCGGTGAGGACCTTGTCGAGCAGCGTCTCCGCCTCGTCCTTGGTGCTCTTCTCGGCCAGCGCGACCTCGCCGACGAGAATGTCGCGGGCCTTGGCAAGCATGCGCTTCTCACCCGCGGAGAGGCCCCGCTCCCGCTCCCGGCGCCACAGGTCGCGCACGACCTCGGCGACCTTCAGCGGGTTGCCCGAGGCCAGCTTCTCCAGATTCGCCTTGTAACGCCGCGACCAGTTGGTCGGCTCCTCGGTGTGCGGTGCACGGAGCACGTCGAAGACCTTGCCGAGGCCCTCTTCGCCGACCACCTCGCGCACACCCACGATCTCGGCGTTCTCGGCGGGCACCCGGACCGTCAGGTCACCCTGCGCGACCCTCAGGACGAGGTATTGCTTAGGCTCGCCCTTGATGACCCGAGTCTCGATTGCCTCGATGAGTGCGGCCCCGTGGTGGGGGTAAACAACGGTCTCGCCGACACTGAAAACCATAGGTTCGAAACCCCTTTCGCTGTGTCTAGGGTAACACGCTCAGGCACCGATGTCTCACCGCTGTCCTGACCGTTGGCGCAGCTCAGGGGCCCTGTGAGAGGTATTTCTTCGGCTTGACAGGCCGCCAAACCAATGGTTTGAACACGCTCCGTGACCAGTGGATGACGGCCCGGCGCGGGTGACGCGAACGTCGAGATCAAGGGCTATGCGCTCCTCCCATGGTAGCCCGCCGCCCGCGTGCGCGCCCAGGTGTAGCGGTACGCGGCACCGTGCGGGACGCTGGAGGTCGAGCCGCTGTCCGCTCACCGAGACGCCTGGGGGTCCGATGGGCAAGCCCGACGCAGACGGCCCCGGACTGCCCGACCTGCCGCCGGAGTGGGGTCGGGTGGTCGTGCCGGACGACGCCGCCGCCCTCGCGGCCGAGGCCGAGCAGGTCCGCCGCGAGCTGCGCGCCGCGGCGCCGCACGCTGGCCGCCGACCGGGCGCCCGGGCGCCGCTCGCCCTGCCCCTGCTGGTCCTCCTGGTGGCGGTACTGACCACGGTCGCCGGCCTGGTGGCGGTGACCTGGCCGCGCTCGGGTCGCACCAGCACCCCGGAGCCCGT